>JABHNP010000320.1 GCA_018694455.1 Planctomycetaceae bacterium
AGCCCACGCACACTTCTCGACAAAATTTGGGACAAGCATGTCGTCTGTACCCCGGCTGGTGAAAATACATTGCTGTATATAGATCGCCACCTCGTTCATGAAGTGACGAGTCCTCAAGCGTTCGAGGGGCTTCGGTTGGCCGGCCGTTCGGTCCGGAGGCCCGAAGCAACTTTTGCGACGCCCGATCATAATGTGCCAACAACAGATCGTCGGTTACCAATCGCTGATCCAATTTCGAAACAGCAGATAGATACTTTACGAAACAATTGTGAGCAATTTGGCGTCCGGCTTTTTGACCTCGGTGATGCAGATCAGGGGATTGTTCATGTTATTGGTCCAGAGTTAGGGATTACCCAACCTGGTATGACAGTCGTGTGTGGTGATAGCCACACTGCAACCCATGGTGCAATGGGAGCTCTTGCGTTTGGGATCGGCACAAGTGAGGTCGAGCATGTTCTGGCAACCCAGACACTCCGGCAAGCAAAGCCAAAATCATTAGAGGTGCGAGTGGAAGGAAGCCTGCACAATGGTGTTACGGCGAAAGACCTTGTGCTCTATATCATTGGTCAACTTACAACGGAAGGAGGGACTGGATATGTCATTGAATATACCGGTGACTGTATTCGGGGTTTTGGTATGGAGCAGCGCATGACGGTCTGCAATATGTCCATCGAGGCTGGTGCCCGTGCGGGCATGATTGCACCAGACACCATAACTTTTGATTACCTGCGGGGTCGTGACTTTGCACCAAAAGATTTTGAAAAAGCTGTTCGGGAATGGAAGACAATGCCGTCTGATGTTGGAGCGGTATATGATCGTGTAGAGATCTTCAAATCGTCTGACGTTGTGCCACAAGTCACATGGGGAACAAATCCAGCACAGGTAGTGGGTGTTGATGCAGCGGTCCCAGATGTGGCTGCATTAAGCGACCCTAATGACCGAACATCAGGAGAAAGAGCCCTCGAGTACATGGGCCTTTCTTCAGGTACGAAAATTACAGACATACCATTAAACCGGGTTTTCATAGGATCATGTACGAATAGTCGTATTGAGGACTTGCGAGCTGCTGCCGATGTTATTCGTGGATACCACATTTCAAGTGATGTGCATGCTATGGTTGTCCCAGGTAGTGGTCGTGTAAAACGACAGGCTGAAGAAGAGGGCCTCGACAGAGTATTTACTGAAGCTGGTTTTGAATGGCGAGAAGCTGGATGTAGCATGTGTCTGGGGATGAATCCGGATACGCTTTCACCAGGTCAACGATGTGCCTCGACCAGTAATCGGAATTTTGAGGGAAGGCAAGGGAAGGGTGGCCGCACGCATCTTGTCTCACCAGCTATGGCAGCCGCAGCAGCAGTTGAAGGGCACTTCGTCGATATTCGAGAATGGCAATATCAATAATTGAGCGGTATTTTCCCGTTTAGACTGAAAGGGTTTTTTTGTGCAGTCTTTTACTTTGCATTCAGGTGTTGTGGTCGCAATGGACCGCGCAAATGTGGATACGGACCAGATAATTCCGAAGCAGTTTCTGAAGCGAATAGAGCGGACTGGTTTCGGTCAATTTTTGTTTAATGATTGGAGATTTCGAGAAGATGGAACTCCGGATCCACAGTTCGAACTAAATCTCCCAGAGGCAAAAGGCGCTACAATACTACTAGCGAGGCGGAACTTTGGGTGTGGTTCGAGTCGAGAACATGCTCCCTGGTCTTTGGCTGATTATGGTTTTCGATGCGTAATTGCACCTACATTCGCTGACATTTTTTATTCCAACTGTTTCTCGAATGGTATTCTGCCAATTCGGCTTTCTGAAGAAGATGTTGATCAGTTGTTTCAGCTAGCAAACGTAGCAAAAAGGAGTGGCTCGGGTCAGTACGAATTGAGTGTTGACCTTAATGAGTGCACGCTGTCAGATAAACAAGGTTTTCAGCGAACGTTTGAAGTCGAGCCATTCCGAAAACGTTGTCTCCTGGAGGGCCTCGATAACATCTCTCTGGCGTTGCAGCATACAGACGAGATCAGTGCTTGGGAAAAGTCGCAAGGTCTACCCCCGATTGCGTCTAGCTGAGAATGTAATCGCTTCAAAAATGGTTGTGACGCACCTTGGAAGAATTGAGAGAGGGGCTACTACGAAATGACACATTCTCGACGTCAAAAAATCGAGTCGATGTTGCAGGATGAACCTGACGATATTTTTCTACGATATAGTCTGGCCTTACTTATGGAAGCAGATGGTGAATGGGAGGCCGCAATTGATGTATTGCAGGAATTGGCACGAAACACTCCACCATATGTTCCTGCCTACCAGATGGCAGCGCAGCACCTTGTCAAATACGGCAAGCCTGATGATGCCCGTCGTGCTCTTCGTGAAGGGATTGAAGAAGCCCGCCGACAGAATCTTTCTCATGCTGCCGGTGAGATGGCTGAACTGCTCGTGTCCATTGGTGACAGCTAGAGGCTAATGAGTCGTTTCCTCAAAAACGGGTGCTGGCTCTGCTGCTTCAGAGCCTTGTGTGACCACAAATCCCAATTCCTTTATCATCTGATAATCAGCTTCAGGAAGCTGGCCCTCCGTGGTGAGGTAGTCACCGACAAAGATTGAATTTGCTGCATACAGGCCGAGTGGCTGAAGGCTGCCAAGGTGAATTTCTCGGCCTCCGGCAATCCGGATTTCTGCAGCAGGGTTCACAAGACGCATCATTGCAAGGCCTCGTAAACAATCGCGGGGTGATATTTCATTGACGTCTTCAAGAGGTGTGCCGTCGATTGAATTCAAAAAATTGAGTGGAATTGATTCGACGTCCATTTCTTTTAAAGCAAATGCCATCTCGATGAGATCATCGGTGGTCTCTCCCATCCCCATAATGCCACCACTGCATAATTGGAGACCGGCTGATCGACATGCTTGAAGCGTTGCAACCCGATCAGCATATGTGTGCGTGCTGCAGACTTCTTCATAGTGTCTCTCACTCGTATTGAGATTATGGTTGACTTTGTCAACTCCGGCTGCTGCGAGTTTCGTAGCTTGTGCAGGTGTCAATAGACCAAGACACGCGCAAACGTTGAGGTCGTACTGTTCTTTTATCTGTGGTACTACCGAGCAAACAAAATCAATTTCTTTTTCCGAAGGGCCGCGAGCTGAGATCACGATACAAAATGTTTTTGACTGTCGTTCATTCGCGAGGCGAGCTGCTTCGAGAAGCTTTGGGACGGAGAGCAGGTTGTATCGTGGGATTTCTGCTTCAGAAACCTTTGACTGCGAACAATAGCCACAATCCTCTGGACAGAGACCACTCTTCGCATTCATGAGAAAAAAGAGTTGGACGGTGTTACCAAAAAAATGGTGCCGGACTCGATATGTAGCAGCGAGGAGGTTGAGTATTTCTTCGTCTGAAGAATTAAGGACTTCCCGAGCTTCTTCTTTCTTGAGGCTGTGGCCTGAGAGCACGCTGGTTGCCATCTGGTGCCAGCGTAGAGCTGGTTCGGTTGCAGAGTGACCTGTCATAAGATTCCTTTTGAAGACATAACAATAGAATTCAGGGTAGTAACGTAGTAATAGTTTTAAACGGAAAAGAAGTTATACGGTTTTTTTGGTTTCCTCTCATTGCCGTAACGTAACGGTTGGCAGTTTGCAGTCAATTACCGGGCCCGGAACGCCTCTTGTGCGTCTCTCTTTTGCAATCTTTGCGGAAACGTCCGGTCGAAGTGGGTAGAAAGTAGGTGTCGACTCAGTCGGGGTTAGAACTTCTAGAGATCGAACGCTTCGAGTGGCTGATAGTGGAAATAAAAGAAATTTATTTCCTGTAAGAGAGGCCGGTGACTTCGTGAATCGGTTACTCAAATCCAAGAATTAGTCGTTCGGTATCTTCTTTGAAGTCTGCCCTCTTTTTAAATAGTTGAGACCACATTGGAAGTTGAATATGGCAACGAGAACTCTACAGAGATGGCTTATGAGAATTCCATGTTTTCCAGTATCAAGTGTGTTCTGGCTTTGATTTGTCGTACAACGCCGCTCTTGATGAAACAAGCCGTTGCCTTTTGTGTGATTTTGGTAGTGAAGCAAGTTGGCCATGAAATTGCAGTCGGCGATCATCAATAGACGTGAGTAACGGTTCCACTAGTTCATTTTGTTCGATCGCGCATCTTTCAAACTGCTCATGGTCAGGAAACACTTCATCAATTACTTCGACTCCAAGAGCACGAATGACACACCGAGCATCATTGATATTGATCTCGTAGCTATCAAACACTCGCAGCGTGCAGGCTATTTCTGCATGATTGGAGCGGTGCACTCGTTTTTCAAAAACTGTGTTCGGTGATGTGTTTGTTATTCGTGTCATGTTGCTATGTTTCACAAAGTTGTTTTGAATTTAGGTAAGTCCATAACCAAGTTACCGAAGAGGTTGTTTGCCTATGAACATGTATGTGCAGATGGCGTGCCGTTTCAAAAATAAAAACTACAGCAAGGAGAAGGGGTTACGTCTGGTGTAATCGCCCTACTTTAACGCTTTACAAGCTGAGTCGGCTCTGTGTTGTCCCTATTTTCACTTAGCCAGCTATTTACATTAGAACTTTTTGAAACTTTTTCAAAAAGTTCTAATGGCCTGGCAATAAGCAGTCAGTATTATCGTAAACCCGCACGTTACTCAGATTTAATCACCCAGTGGTCGGGTTGGTTCAATGACTTGCATCTGATCACGTAATTGTGCAGCGAGTTCGTAGTTCTCAGATTTTACAGCTTCTGCGAGTTGCTCATCGAGAGTGTTGCCTAGTTCGTACCGCTTGCGAACACTTTCTCGCATATCACGAAGACGAATGACAAGTTCATCCGTGTCAAATTGATCTTCAGCGTCATATTGAAGGAATAGGTCATGGAAAGATTCCAATCCTCTATTTATTTCGGCAATAGCAGGTTCTGGTCCATCCTCATCAAGGGCAGCAAGTGCACCAGCCTGAATTCTGTGGAAGAGTACAAAAGGTCGGTACTGCTCGTGTGATAGTATCCATTCCTCGTCGGGTGAATGCTCTCTGACGAAATCCATGAAGGCAAGGCTGTGGTCAGCATCTTTGACGGCGCTGCCGTATTCTCGCAGAGACAGCCAGCAGAGTCGTCTGTGGTAGTACTGGACAAACTCTCGGTCAGACTCCGTGCATTGTTCTGATGAGAGTTCAAATTCTTCACCCTCGCGCACAACTTCACCAACGAGGTAGTCAAAATACGTTTCGGCACCGTGCGGCTTGGTGCCATCTGGTCGTAGGTCAATCTCCATCTGTAAAAGCCCCATATCCACCCGCATCTGCAGAAGTTCGCGACCGTCGGAGGCGGTTATACGCCGTGCATTGACTTCTCCGGGTACGTAATCCCATCCTTCTATGATCGAGTCGATATCTTGCGACGATGGCATGGCGTATTTCTCTAGGACAGGTTGCCTTCAAATTGCAACAACATTAAAGAATGTTAATTCTCTATTTTACCAAATAGGAGCGTGCTCTAATAGAAGTATACCATTCGCTCGCTGATTGTCGGCTTGAAACCTCCTAGTCTGTTATTTTTCTTCGGAGTTTTTTAGTTGCACTCCGAGATTTTTTTCTCTCGAGACGCCTAGTTTTTGATGCACGGGTGGGTTGTGTTGCTCGCCGGGTTTTCGGTGAATCGATTGCTTTAATAAGAAGTGCTGAGAGTTTTGCGAGGCAGTCGTTGATGTTCCGGTTTTGTTCTCGAAACCGTTGGCTTGTGAGAACAAGTTCTCCGGCAGTTGTGGCACGACTTCCAGCCTGAGCATGGAGTCGCCGAGCTATTGCTGGAGAAAGAAAGTCGGCCTGTCGTATATTGATGCGAAGCTCTGCTCTTGAGTTTGTTTTGTTAACATGTTGTCCGCCCGGGCCTTGGCTCCGTGAGAATTGCCAACGGATCGCGTGGGCCGGAATACAAGTATTTCCTATGCGAATTGATTTTTCGTTACGAGGCATATTGGTTCGGCTTTCATACTAAGATGATAAGATAATACCCTCGATGTGTGCGATATGACTTGATGACTGTAGGAAGGGACAACATTTTCCAATGTGTGTAGCGGGGCCACTTCTGTCGAGGTCAACACTGTATTGCCTGATCGGTGTCGTGATGTTTGGGAGTATATTCGAAAGCGGATTTCCCCAAGCTGTTCGAGGTGCGGAGGAGCCGAGTGGGGGGGGGGGGCCGATTTTGGCAGCTAGGTCTGCTGAGGAATGGCCTGTGTTTCTGGGGCCAACCGGGAATGGGCGGAGTGGGCTACAGGGGCTGGTCGTGCCGTGGGAAGAACAGGGGCCACGAGTTTGTTGGACAATTGAGCTTGGCGAGGGATATTGTGGTCCATCGGTCGCGAAGGGGCTTGCGGTTGTGTTCGATCGAGTCGCGGGCAAAGAGCGACTGCGATGCCTCAAGGCAGACACTGGCCATGTTGTTTGGGAAGAAAATAATCCAACCTCATATGTCGACATGTTCGGCTACGACGGAGGCCCGCGTTCAACACCAATAATAGTTGATGACTACGTTATTACGTATGGTGCAGCAGGGCTATTGGAATGCCGCTTGCTGTCGGAAGGTAAGCTTCAGTGGAAGGTTGAGGCATCGGCTGATTTTCATGTCGTAGCCAATTTTTTTGGTGTTGGTGCATCGCCCGTCGTTTACCAACAAGCCTCAGGAGCACGGAGGCAGCTTGTTATTGTTCAGGTTGGAGGAAGTCCTGCTGGTGGACTGCCCGCGGATCCACAACGACTTGACCTTGTGAAAGGCCTTAATAGTGGATTGGTCGCGTTCGATATCAAGACTGGTGAGGAAGTGTGGCGGACAAGTAATGAATTAGCTAGTTACAGCACTCCTCTCCTAAGAAATTTTGGCGGAAAAAATCGATTGCTTGCATGGATGCGTGATCAGTTGTTACTTGTCGATCCTGAGTCGGGTGCTGTAAAAGACTCGTTTTCTTGGCGAGCAGATGAATTGTTTAGTGTTGTTGCCGCAAGTCCTGTGGTGCGTGGGACTGAGGTGCTTCTTTCGGAGACATATGGGGGAGGAAGCGTATTGCTTGACGTTGAGGCTGACTCGTTTGTTGAGCAACGTCGAGATCCCCCGCGTAGCCGTCACAGGAATTCGTTGCGTTGCCACTGGGCGACTCCAGTGAGACATGACGGTTGTGTCTACGGCACAACGGGGCGTAACTCAGGCGACGCTTTGTTTGTTTGTGCGGATTGGAAGACAGGGGAATTGTATTGGAAAGAGCCTGGTCTTGGACGATCAAGTTGTGTACTTGTGGATGGCTGCTTGGTTGTGTTGAGTGAGTTTGGTGAACTGCTCGTCATCAAAGCTTCTCGTGACACATGTGAAATTATTTGCCGTGCCGATCTTAAAGACAGCAGTAGTGGAGAGGCGTTGCTGCAACCACCATGCTGGGCGGCGCCGGTTGTTGCGTACGGGTATCTCTATGTCCGTGGTGCGGGCAGGCTTGTCTGTATCGATCTTTTAGGCCGGTAGCAAAACTCTCATCGCCGGCACTTAACAAGTTCCTCTGCTTGTCGGAAATGGCTGTCAAGGGGAAGGTTTGTAAAAAAAAAGAATTTCAATGCTTGCATGACTGTATGAAAAAAAAGTGAACTAGCCTTTTATGCGAAGAAATCCAATTCCCGAGAAGTCTGACTTCTCTCTGGCATTTTCTATAGACAGTTTGCTATCCAGATGATCATACTTTTCAACTTGGTTGGTTGTGGTCTTAATTTATCGGTGTGCCAAATTAAGGTCATGCGGCTATTTGTTATTGGGCCTCGCTGTACGTAGTGTAGCTCGCAGAGTTGTGTTCAATAACGCATTCATCATTTATATATTACCTGGCATGCTCGATCTTGGAGAATAACCGCTTATGCTTTCCTCAACAGCGTTGCGGATTGCGGTCAGTCAAATAGCGACACTGCGATGGAATCTTGGTGAAGAACTTTGTCATTACACCGAGCATGGTTTCGACGCGATCTCGTTGTGGCGGCCAAAGGTGTCCGATGTCTCGCTCTCCGATGCGAGACATCTCTTGGGCAGTTCAGGAGTGCGTGTTTCGTCACTTCAGTGGCCTGGTGGTTTTACTGGTAGTGAGGGGCATACGTTTCGAGAAAGTCTTGAAGATGCCTGTGAAGCTATTGACGTTGCGGAGCAGCTGCAGTGTCCACTCATTGTCTTGCATCCGGGAGGGCGTGCCGGGCATACCCTCTCGCATGCTCGACGTCTTATTCGTCTCGCAATCGAAGAGCTCGCGCCCATTGCTGAATCAGCTGGAGTGGTGCTTGCTATCAAACCAGCAAAAGATGAAGCGAGTTTTTTGACAACATTAGAAGAGGGCGTTGATCTGGTAGCTGCCTCTGGATTTACAAATGTCGGTATAGCAATTGATCTCTGGACGTTTTCAGAGGAATTGTTGTCGCTGGAAAACAGGAGGTCTGTTATCGAACAGGCTAAAGTTGTGTCAGTCGCCGATAGGGTGAGTAACATTTCGCATGGCCATGAAAGGCTTCCTCCAGGTGCAGGAGAACTGCCGTTATTGGGCTTACTGCATCTACTCGTTGAGTCTGGTTACCGTGGTGACATTGAGTTTGATCCAATCGGAGACACCGTTGCTGCAATGGGTTACGAACAGCTTTTAGCCTCTGTTCGTCTATATGTCGATCAGTTACAGATTGATATGAGCCTTGCTGAGACCAATAGTTTTTGTGGTGAATCGCAGACAGCGCTCGCGGAGGCGTTTTTTCGTTGAAATCTTGTGTCTGCCTCAGCTACTCAGCGGGCTCTCTGAGATTCCAAGCCTCAAGCCACACGGTCTCAGTTGGTTGCAATTGAAAATTTTTGCGGAGCCTTTGGTCAAAGTCGTGCATATGTGCAGCGCCATAAAAGATAGCTATCGATTGAGCCCGGTTTTGTAATTGTTGTTTGAGAACTGAGAGGGCAGCTGTATTCCTGTCGGTGATTAGCGAAGACCCCTCTTCTCCTCCAAAGGCCGAAGTCAGTACCTCCATATCAGAAAATTGATCTGCGAGGAGTCGTTTCATTCGGAGTTCTCGATTGGATCCAAAAACAATGCCGAAGAGATCGCCAAATGAGGGTTCAGACGACTTCTTTTTTGGAGTTTCATTCGCGCGGGCCATGCTTTCCTGCATGACTTTTGAAAACATCGTCCACCAAGACTCTCCCCTGCGCTGCATTGCCTTGTTGAACTCTTGAGGTGAAAGATCTGCGTGGACAAAATTCTGTGCTGTGTAATCGATTTGATCGAGCTGGAACTGGAGGCCCAGTAGGTTCTTGAGTCCTTGCTGTGCGGTGCCAATTGCTCCAGATGGGCGGCCACCAGCTTGTGGAACCCGCGCATTTGGTGGAGCCACCAATTCATAGAGAACCACATCGTACGTACGGAAAAGCTGATTCAGGGTTGAAAAATATTCTTTTTCACCAATATGTACAGCAGCAACAAGATCTACATGAGTTGTTTGGTCAGCCCTGTCGTGGTTATAGCCATATCGAACAATAGCAGTTTCGAGGGCAATTGGTTCATCAGTTTCGTCCTGATGCAGACGCAAAAACTGCGGGGGCTCAAAAGGCTTTGGAGCAGCTGCCTGCTCTGCCGCTGAAAGAGGAAGAGCCGTCGTCACTATTAGGCAGGCAATTGTCACCAGTGGCATTATCAGCGTGTACATAACAGTCTTTCTCTTGGAGCCGAACATAAACAGTGTAGCAGGCGGCCTTTTAGGTGGCCTTTTGGGCAGGTAGCCAAAGAGTGGTAAAGCGGGTGAATTGGTCAGGCTTATCTTTGGAATAATCGTCATTGTTTCCCAACTTTAGTCAATGCAAATGATCGTTAGGACCGATACCAGAGAAGAATCCGCAGGTGCGGACGATCCGGATACTGATCCTCGGGACGAATGAGCAATGGTTAATCAGAAGCTTTTTTTGCGACGTATTACCAAGTTTTCACGCGTTGTTGTAACCGTGATGCTAAGCGTAGCAATGACAGGTATCTCTGGCCCGTGTGTATTAACAGCGCAAGCCAGCGACTGGATACCGATGCTACCCGACCAAGACTTTTATGATTTTCAACTGTTTGCGCCACCTGATCTGGGCTCGTACAACATGTATGAGCGGGATGACGACGGAATTTATTTTAAGTATGACCGTTTGTTCTGGGGCATCACTGTTCCTCGAACTGTACCGACTGCTCAGACCGACACAGGTCGTTCAATTATTCCGATACAGCCTATCTCGCCTGCTACTATCGTTGACCTGAATAATGATTTCTTGGAGTTTTCAAGAGATAATCCAATTATTGTTCAAACGACTGAAGACACGAATCAAACTGAAGTAAATACGCTTGATAATATCTCATCGAATACTACTGTTTTTGAAATTGGATCGGATCCGCTTCGGCTTGATCTTAATACTAGTTGGATGCGAACAAAAATGACCATGGGGAATCGCTATGAAGGTGGTTGGTCGTACGGAGGACGTGGTGTGCACCTGTCCTATTTTCAACTCGGGAAGCAGGACCAAACGTTTGGAACGTCCAGTGAATTCGCAGTCAACTCACCGACACAGACATTTACATTTGAAACATCGCTAGCTGGTGGTGGTGCCGGCGGTGGTGGCGGCGGCGGTGGTGGTGGCACTGGTGGTAGTTCAGGAACTACTGTTTCTCTCGAAACGACAACAGACAGCCCACAGCCTGATCACCTGATTACTCAGAATCTATTCCAGAAAAACACCACAGAGATTCAGTCTGCAGGAGTGGCCCTAACGCTACGAAAACGGTTGGGTAGACGGAAGGGATCAACAAGACTCACGTATGCCCTTGGGCCACGGTTTGTCCAGGTTGCTGACCGATATGAGCTCGACTATGTAAGTTTCCAAAACTCCTTTAATGATCAGTTCGGCAATAGTAACGGTGGCGGCAACGGTGGTGGCAACACCGGCGGCAACACTGGCGGCAATACAGGCGGCAATACAGGCGGCAATACAGGCGGCAATACAGGCGGCAA
>JABHNP010000397.1 GCA_018694455.1 Planctomycetaceae bacterium
AAAAAGCCTCATTCTTGGTTCTGAAAACAAGCCCTCGATGGTCGTGCTCGTTGGTGAAAATCAGTTTGTAAATCGACATATTTTGTCCCGTCTGCGGAAATGCATTCATTCAGCAGAAGAAGATGACGGCTGGGCTTGGCGTGAATTCCTTGGTGAAGACCAACCCGACCCGAGAGATATTCTTGACGAAGTAGCAACAGTTCCAATGTTTAGCACGGCGGCAAGAATCGCTACGGTACGACGAGCTGATAGCTTTGTCTCCTCAAATCGGGAACTTCTTGAAAAGTTTGCAGGTCGACGGCCAGGGAACAGTGGTTTTCTTGTGCTGGAGGTTAAAAGCTTTCCTTCAAACACACGACTAGCGAAGGCCGTTCAGCAACACGGCTTAATCATTACAACTTCAACACCACCTCGTTTTGACCTGACCGCATGGCTTCAACAATGGACAGCAAAAACATATTCGATTGAATTACCTGCTGTGACTGCGAGCACAATACTTGAACGCCTCGGTGATGAACTCGGCCAGATTGATCAGGCACTCTCAACTTTCGCTGCAACGTTACCACAAGATGGCACGCGGTCGCTTCCTCCTGAGATGGTCGATTCACTTGAAGGAATGGGACACCAGAGAACTGTCTGGGAGATGATTGATGCAGCAGCAGCAGGCCGAACAGCAGAAGCCATCTCTTTACTCAATGGCCTTCTTAGTGCTGGCGAAAGCCCGATTGGCTTGACCGCTCAGGCAGCTACGGTGCTACGACGTTATTCGACCGCGGCACGGCTACTGCGAGGGCCTGATCGTCCAACGAGCCTTGGGGCAGCACTAAAGGAGGCAGGGGTCGCAAGTTGGCCAAAAGCTCTGAGCCAAGCTGAACTTGCCTTACGGAGTCTCGGCAGCCATCGATGTCGGGAACTTCCGAGGTGGCTGGAGTCTTTAGATCGATCACTGAAAGCAGAATCGTCTCGAGGCCTACGAGCGAGACTAGCTATTGAGCGATTCTTCTGCATGATGTCGACATCGGCTGAAAAGCCACATAGAAAATGAATAACTAAATACATTCTTAATGAAAGTGAAAAATGGCTGAAGACCCAAAAAATGACCAGGCTGTCGAATCTGAACGATGGAGTAATCCACTTGCTGATCGTTACGCCTCAAAAGAAATGGCCCACATCTGGAGCGACCGTCATCGGTACGGCCTATGGCGCAGAATGTGGCTAGCACTCGCTGAGGCCGAAGCTGAAATGGGCTTACCGATAACAACCTCGCAGCTTCATGAGATGAGATCCCACCTCGACACCATTGATTTTGTAAAAGCAGCTGCTTATGAAAAGCAGACACGTCACGATGTCTTCGCCCACCTCCATACCTTTGGAGATGACTGCCCTGAAGCCAAACCGATCATGCACCTTGGAGCAACCAGTGCTTACGTAACAGACAACACCGACCTTTGTTTAATCCGTGAATCACTCGACCTTATAGCAGGCCGATTAGCCCGTGTTATCGAGAAGCTAGCAAGCAAAGCACGCGAGACAAAGTCGGTCATCTGTCTTGGCCGCACACACCTACAGCCCGCCCAACCAACAACCATCGGGAAGCGTATCTGCCTCTGGATTCTCGACCTCCTGCTCGATCTTGAAGAAATTAATCATCGGCGTTTACTTCTTAGTGCACGCGGCGTGAAAGGAACAACTGGTACACAAGCCAGTTTTCTTGAATTATTCAGTGGAGACCACGAGAAGGTAAGACAACTTGATGAGCTTGTTTCAAAAAAAATAGGTTTTGAGAAATCATTTCCGGTTACTGGGCAAACGTACCCGAGAAAAATTGACTCTCAGGTTCTAACGGCACTTGGTGGAATTTCAGAATCATCCCATAAAGCTGGAAATGACCTGAGGATTGCAGCGGCGTGGGGCGAACTTGAAGAACCTTTTGAAACTGATCAAGTTGGATCTTCCGCAATGCCCTACAAGAGAAACCCAATGAGAGCTGAGCGAATGTGCGGCTTAAGCCGCTTCGTTATGGGCCTCCAACAAACGGCAAGCCAGACTGCTGCGGTACAGTGGTACGAACGAACGCTCGATGACTCAGCCCCTCGAAGACTAGTACTCCCGCAGGCTTTCCTCGCAACAGACGCTGTACTCGTAATATATTCAAACATTGCTGGTGGACTTGTTGTCCTCCCCGGATCCATCCGCCGCAACCTTGAACAGCACATTCCTTTCCTCGCTAGCGAACGACTCTTAATGGCTGCTACCACAGCGGGAGGCGACCGGCAGGAACTACACGAAGCTATTCGCCGCCACAGTCATGCAGCGACCGCAGGTATCCGTGATGGCCTCGATAACGATCTTGTTGAGCGACTCGCAGCTGATCCACTTTTCCAAGAGGTTGACTTACACGCTGCATTAACAATCGATGGCCTCGAAGGACGAGCGAGTGTGCAGGTTGATGAATTTCTCGACGGCCCTGTCGAAGAAGCACTAAAAAACTGTCCTGAGCGAACTGGAGAAAGTGAACTACGAGTTTAAACCTCACTTCCCATTCCGCTGCCACCGAACCTTGGGATCAGACCGGAGGCCTCGTAGCTCTTCGCGCAATTCACTCGGAGTCATTCGAATTTTTCTTTCGAAACGGAATCGCTGAAGCCACCAATCTGCGGCAGCAACCACACCCGCGACCATCAGGATCCCCCAGAGATAATTCACCGCTGGAAACAGGAGACTACTACCCTGCCCTCCACCGGCACCAGCACCAGCATGTGCTGGAAAGTCAGTCAACACAACAATAAGCGGGCCGGCTAATAACCAGGCAGCCGATGCGAGAATTGCTAAACCAACAAAAGAGCTCGCGGCCCTAACAGCGGTCACTTTGGATGCTATACGTTGCACACCAATCTTCGGATCAATCCGTTCGAACCGGAACACAAGACGGTCAAGCCGCCATGCAGCTCCATCAAAAAATGTGCGAACAAGCAGTAAAACTCCGAGAGCTAGTGTGACGACCACAACTGTGGGTAAAACAATCGGTAATAAGACATACGAACCTCCGCCATTCCCGGTCATTTGGATATTTTCAATTGCAGCAACTGTCGCTGAAGCCGTCGTGCGACACCAAACTGGCATCGCAAACAAAACAACTGCTGCCATCGCAGGCCA
>JABHNP010000256.1 GCA_018694455.1 Planctomycetaceae bacterium
CATGGCGCTATGTTTTTTAGTGAACATGAAATGTACGTCATGCCTGCTTTTCCAACCGAGAAGGTACTTGATCCAACTGGTGCAGGCGACAGTTTTGCTGGCGGCATGATGGGTCACCTTGCATCACTCGGACGATTTGACCCTCAGGCTTTAAAGGAAGCACTTGCTTACGGAACTGTCACAGCAAGTTTTACTGTTGAGGACTTTAGCCTTGGTCGGCTTGAAAAACTCGACCGTTCTCTCGTAGACCAGCGGTTTAAAGAGTATCGACAAATGCTGAGTTTCTGACGGTTGTACGGCTCTGGATAAGGCATGACAGTAAATCTCACTCTGTAAACGATGTTTTTTCACTTGCTAAGCCGGAGAATTGCCGATACTATACGCATGTTCACCTCCTTCGTACGGAAGTGATCGTGCGTTGTGGCGAGTGCCCCTTCGCTTGTCCAGACACGTGAATGCAGACGTTTTATTGTATTGATTCAAAATTTGAACACTGCGACGTAGCCGTTTTTTGAGGAATTCGTCACACTTTGATTTCAATGGCTATATGTCGTTACAGCATTCGCGCAGAATGAATCGTTGAAAGGAATCGGCAATGATCAGCGCGATAAAACAAACCCCTAAAATAAAAACTGAGTCGTCATCTCATAAAGAAGGAGCGTCAGCCCGCATGGCTAAGACAAAGCAAGCGAAAGAGAAGACCGGAGCACCACAAACAAATAGTCGCTCGACAAAGAAAAAGAACACCACGAAGGCCGCTGATGCATTTCTCGATGGCAATCCAATACTAAAGACGGCTCTTGCACAAATCGAAAAAGAGTTTGGGCAAGGCTCTATCATGCCACTTGGTACTGATTCAACAACTATTGTTCCTGGAATCCCAAGTGGAAGCCTCTCTGTCGACATAGCTCTCGGCGGAAACGGCTTTCCGCGTGGTCGCATCATTGAAGTCTTTGGGCCTGAGTCGAGCGGCAAGACTACGCTCGCTCTTCATGCTGTGGCCGCTGCTCAGAAAAACGGTGGTGTTGCAGCATTTATTGACGCCGAACATGCACTCGATCCAAGCTGGGCAAAAAAACTTGGGATCACACTTGAAACCCTTCTTGTTAGTCAGCCAGCAAGTGGTGAGGAAGCGATGAATATTACAGAACTCCTTATCAAATCAAATGCCGTTGACGTCATCGTCATTGATTCCGTTGCTGCTCTTGTACCCCAAAAAGAACTTGATGGTGAAATTGGTGATTCATTTGTTGGGCTTCAAGCACGTCTCATGAGTCAAGCGATGAGAAAACTTACAGGTGCGATCGCAAAAAGCAAAACATGCGTGATCTTCATCAATCAGATACGTGAGAAGATTGGTGTTATGTTCGGCAGCCCTGAAACGACTCCAGGTGGCCGGGCATTAAAATTCTATTCTTCATGCCGGATAGACGTCAGACGAATCGGGGCACTCAAAGATGGAGAAGAGGTTGTCGGGCAACGTGTTCGCGTAAAAGTTGTCAAGAATAAAGTTGCTCCACCTTTCCGCATCGCCGAATTCGACATGATGCATTCTGACGGCATAAGTGCAGAAGGAGATCTCATTGATCTCGGGCTGGCCGCAAAGCTGATTGAAAAATCAGGAACCTGGATTCGCTATAATGATTCGCACTTAGGGCAGGGGAGGGAGAAAGCAAGGCTCTACCTCAAGGAAAATCCTGACATTGCTGAAGAAATACGACAAAAAATTGTCTTAAGCCGAGAGCCACTCGTAGAAGTTGAACCAGAAACGAAAGTTGAAACCGAAGCAAAGGCTAAAACTGAGGCGAAGGTAGAGTCGTAAAGCCTACTCATCGCCAATTACTCAAATGCTTTCTGAGAAAAGCTTGTTGTTCTTTTTGCCCCCTCAGGAGACTCTGGCTCTTGGGGGGGTTTTTTGTGAGAAAAGCCAAGTAGATTCCCCCAGGCAGTGCCGGCTGTTGCCAGTAGGCGAGCAGAAATAACTGGCCTGTATCACACACCAAGAGCATGTATAGTGCGACATATCTCCCATAGCCCATTATATTCCGGAGCAAAGGAAACCGATGAAGGCAGACGATCTCAGAGAAGCGTACCTCACCTTTTTTGAAACAAAAGGTTGTACTCGCAGGCCAAGCGATGTGCTTGTTCCGCGTTGGGATCCTTCCGTGTTATTTACACCAGCTGGTATGAATCAGTTCAAGGATCATTTCCTTGGGAAATGCAAACTTGACTTCACACGAGCAACCTCGTGCCAAAAGTGCTTGCGGACAGGAGATATTGAAAATGTCGGCCGAACGCCACGGCATCATACTTTTTTTGAAATGTTGGGAAATTTCAGTTTCGGTGATTATTTCAAGCGCGAGGCAATTCTTTGGGCCTGGGAATTTCTCACAAGCCGCGATTGGCTGAATATTGATCCAGAAAAACTCTCCATAACAGTCTATGAAGATGACAACGAAGCCTATTGCATCTGGTCTGATGAAGTTGGGGTACCATCAAGTCGGATTACCAAAATGGGAGAAGACGACAACTTTTGGCCTGCAAGCGCGCCCTCTCAAGGTCCTGATGGCGTCTGCGGCCCTTGCAGCGAAGTCTTCTACCAGATGCCAAACGGCAGTGAGGTCGAGATATGGAATCTTGTGTTCACCCAACACAATCGAATTGGTGATCCACCAGATAACCTCAGACCACTTCCGAGTAGGAATATCGATACAGGCATGGGGCTAG
>JABHNP010000263.1 GCA_018694455.1 Planctomycetaceae bacterium
CGGAGGCCCGACCCTCCCATATTCGCGAAAAGAAATCGTGGATGCCGTTGAACAGCACAATCTTTCTTTTGATCTCCGTGAAATTCACCCCAGCCGACTACCTGGCGCTAAGCCCGACATAAGCCAGCGAGAATCTTTTGACACGGAATCACTCGCTCCAATTCTCCTTTGGCAGCCACTTGCTAGAGACAGCCGGGTAAGCATCACGACTCTAAGCGCCCAAGAAGCGTTTGGTATCTACGTGAAGGCGTCGTTCCTTGTTGGGCTCGTACTTGCAGGGCCTTGGATCATCTATCAGCTGTGGATTTTCGTTGCGGCAGGACTCTACCCTCATGAAAAAAAAGTGGTACACATTTTCTTGCCGGCAAGTACCGGTCTTTTTGCGGCCGGCGTGCTTCTCGCGTTCTTTTTCGTTTTTGACTTCGTGCTTACGTATCTTCTCGCCTTCAACGAATGGCTTGGACTTGATCCTGACCCACGAATAAGTGAATGGCTTAGCTTCGTCTTATTTCTTCCGGTTGGATTTGGACTTGGGTTCCAACTTCCTTTGGTTATGGTATTTCTCGACCGGCTCGGCATTGTTGAAGTTAAAACGTTCACCAGCCAGTGGCGAATGGCGTTTGTCATCATCTTTATTGCTGCGGCCATACTAACTCCAGCAGATCCGTATAGCATGCTGCTTCTCGCAACACCACTGGCAGCACTCTACTTTGGTGGTATCGGTCTCTGCAGATGGCTCAACAAATCACCAGCATCATAAGATGCATTGCCGCGGATGATCTTGAATCAGTCCCCGTCTAGAGCTGAATAACAAACTAGAGCTGAATAACAAACTAGAGCTGAATAACAAACTAGAGCTGAAAAACAAACTAGAGCCGAAAAATAAGGAGAGCTGGAAACTCCACTACCCCTCAGACAACAAAAGCCAACCAGTAGAAAAAACCGCCCGTCACAGCTGTCAGCACGAGATCAGCGGCTGCCAAGCGAGCCATCCGACGATGCCTTTTGCTATGGCTTCCAGGCACTGGTGGTTTTGGAAATTTCCAGAATGCTTCGATCAACACCCACAGAAGCAGTACAAGTGTAGACACAGCAAACACAAGATGCACAGCAAGCGAAGTCCCGACACCTATTGGCCAGTACGGGCTTGGTGCAGCACGAATTCTCCAGTCACTGAACAACCGAATATCGATTTCAAAGATAAGAATTGCTGCCAAGAGTGCCGTCATAATAAAAATCTGCAAGGCCTTATGGACGCGATAATGCCTTCTCCTTACGGCAATGATGCTCATCAATAAAATTGGCAACAGGAGAAGAAGCCCGACGATTACAACGTCCATACCGATCGATGCTCGGCTTCCGAGGAATCCATCAAAACCTGGCATCGGCATGAACCTTTCTTCAGTCACTTCAACGCCCTGCCTGTCCAGTGCAAACACGTGTTTTGGGATCGACGAAATCTGGGAGGCACAAATACGTTTTTCATAATTCTGACACTACGTTGAGAGGGCTTTGAATTCCAGACCTGCGGGTAAATGTGACACCATTTGCGGAGAAGTACCATGAACAGCTAATATCCTAAAACACTCGGCCGAGTGGCGAAATTGGCAGACGCACGGGACTTAAAATCCCGTGGAGAGGAATCTCCGTGCGGGTTCGATCCCCGCCTCGGTCACTGTTACCCTAGCTTACCCATGCTCGAAGACTACGGAATTCTTTAAATCTCCGTTGCCACACGAGGGCTGAAAGAGCTACTTATCTGCGTCAGAGTAAAGGTTTCATGCCTTTCTCGAAATGAAAAACGTTGCTTGTACGTTGTCTCGTACTCATTCAGGGCATTTTATGCAGATTGATCGTCACTTCCGCATTGCGGACCATGCGTCCAAAAGTGTCACGAGGCATCAGACTGGACTTTCGCCATGGCTCCCGTGGATTGCCGCGCCGCTGTTTACGCTCCTGCCTATTGTTGGCTGCTGGCTCGCTAATTCTTTACAAGACCCCCGTGATCTCGTTTTGCGACGTCCTCCAATCGTAAAAACCGTACCCTCAAACACAACGATTGTAACGGTCGCAGGGCACAACGAAGCATTCTGACGACTGCCAAGCGTGACTTAACAAGATTTTTTTTGGTACCGGGCTTTACCAACTGGCACGGTCGCAGAAGATGGGCTAGCCTTGAGGGTTGTCTTCTCATGGCATTGGGTGTGACAACATACCCGTCCTCGCTGGTCTCCCGCCCATGTCGCTTCGTTCCCGTATTGCCCTGATTGCTGCCCTCCTGATCACGCTTGTAGCTGCTGTCACAACTGTTGTTGAAACACTGGCAAGTCGTCAAGCCGTTCTGGAGCAAGTACGTGTTGGTGGCAATAGCATCGCAACCAGCCTTGCAAGTACAGCAGCATTCGCGGCCGAAGTCCCTCGCCAGGTTGAAGACGAGATGGGCAAGCAGATGAAAACACAAGCGTCACTGCTCGCATCTTTGGTATCGATTGGCGAAGCGGCAGGCGTATCCACTAAAACCATCCGAGATCAGCTCAAGCCAATAGCCGACGCTGCTGGGATCGAACTCCTGGCCACAGACTCCAGTGGACGAACCGTCATCTACACCAATGACGCTGAAGACTTCACTTTCTCACCAGACCCTACCAAACAGCCTCAAGCATCTGCTTTTTACCGACTCCTTGAAGGTGAAACACAAAGTGTCATCCAGAAAGCACAACAACGAGAAACCGATGACAAGATATTCAAGTACGTTGGCGTCGGCGGCATCGATAAACCGCGTATCGTGCAGGTTGGCATGGAGGCATCGTACCTTGACCGACTCGATCAAAACCTTGGTCTTCAGCGACTTCTAGATCAACTTATCGGTGGCGATGTGCAGGAAATTACAATCCTGTCATCTGAACTAAGCCCTCTTGTGACTCGCAGCGTTGGTGAAAATCATTCTAAAGAGAACCTGAATGTCTTGACAGACAACGATAGGGGCATTGTCTGCGATTGCATTTTAGAGCAGTTGCCAATTGGTCGCCTTGATGTGCATGGATATCACGTTGCTGCACCAATACTGACAGCGGACGGTTCTCTCGGTGGCGCGGTTCTTGTAACAATCTCAACAAAGTCGGCGTATGGCGTCATCTGGAAACAGGCTTTTGCTGGGCTTATTGCGGCCTGTGCTATTGGCATACCCGGCATCCTAGCCGGAGTCTGGCTCGGTCGTTCTATTGCCATGCCTGTTGGACACGCCGCTGCCGTAGCAGAGGCAATCGCATCCGGCGACCTCACGAGTGAGCCACAGCAAGCGGGCCACAATGAAGTCGGACGATTACTCCAAGCGTTTACGAGTATGAACGATTCACTAAGTCAACTCATAGGACGTATCCAGACTGCAGGCGCGAGGCTTTCTACGGTAGAAGCTGACACGACAGCATCGCTCAGACAGCAAGAACATGTCATCAGTCGATTCGATGGATCAACCGCGGAAATAGCGGCTGCCGTCAGTCAAATATCAGCGACAAGCAATGAGCTTCTTGAAGCGACAAGCCACGTCCGTGAAACAGCCAGAGAAGCACAATCAGTTGCTGACGAGGGCCAAACTGGCGTTGATCGCATGACAGTGTCCATGCAACAACTTGATGAATCCATGCATGCTTTCACGCGAAAACTCTCATCAATAAGCCAGCGCGCTGCGGGTATCACAACTGTTGTAACAACAATTGCCAAAGTTGCCGAGCATACAAACCTTCTGTCACTGAACGCCACTATTGAAGCCGAAAAGGCTGGTGAAGCTGGGCGAGGATTTCGAATTGTAGCTCAGGAAATCCGTCGTCTTGCTGACCAGACCGCGCTTGCAACAAAAGACATCGAGCGACTTGTCAGTGAAATGCAGACTGCAGTCTCAAGTGGAACCATGGAGATGGACCGTTTCCGAGACGAGGTGAGCAGTCGAGTGTCGACGGTCGCAGAAATTGGTAGCAGCCTTGGGCGTGTCGTTGAACCTGTTGCTGCAGTAAGTCATTCACTTGATCAGGTGCACGAGGGAATGCAGGCACAGTCTGAAGGCGCCGGACAAATTCGTGATGCCATGGAAAAATTACGCACTGCAGCTGGAGAATCGTCTGCTGCTCATGCTATTTTCTATGCCTCACTGGATGAGCTCCGGGCATTGATTACTGAGCTCAACACTGAGGCTGGCCGGTTTCAGGTTCGTCAATCAAGTCTTACTGAGGAACCTGACGAAGGCCACACGCTCAGCGAGCATGCAGAAGAAACAATATAACTCACTACCGCCTAGTGGCACTCGACTGGCGTGCTGCTTGTCGTGCCATAAGAAATCGTCGTAAACCACTGACGATTCGTTTTGGTGACTGACTGCCAGATGCCATGAATACTGTTGTTTCACCATCGTCAGTCACAATGACTTCAACAGCGTCCGGCTCAAGGGTGCCGCCAAGGAGTTGCTCTAAAGAAGCATCTGCTGGCTCTCCGTTTTCTGTTGAGGCTGGCATTGTGGCGACGACAAAGTTCTCTTCAACAAGTGCATGAAACTCTGGATCGTTGACAAGGCTTGCCGAACGGATTCGTGCTGTCTTATCGCTACTGCCACTGACAACAAGCAGGATTGGACGATCATTACCTTGAGCCTTATCAACAGCTTCGCTGAGTGAAGTCAGCATAGGTTCCTCAAGATCAGCGACTGCTTCAGGAGCCGGGACCTTGGCAGCGATTCGTTTAATCCACGTGGACGCCGGTGTTCCGCGATACCCCTTCTCTTCTAGAATTTTTTCACCGTATGAGTCTATCACGAGGACAGAAGGGAATGTTCGAACACCGTACTTGATACAGATTCGAGAGCGTTCACTACGAACAGCTGGGCTGATTCCTGATTCGGGCAAATCAAGCATGAGTAGAACGACATGTTCATCAGACCACGATTGAAATTCTGATGTTGCAAAGACACGATCTTCAAGCGTTCTGCAATGTGGGCACCAGTCACTTCCGGTAAAGAGCACAAACACTGGC
>JABHNP010000197.1 GCA_018694455.1 Planctomycetaceae bacterium
AACAGCCCCTTCCAAAATTTGTTTCTCCGTATCTCTCACGCACAGACGCTGGCTCCTCTGAAACGTTGAACGCGGCCAGTTGACTGCTTGTCATTAACTGGACTGATTTACCAATAATTTCTCGATGATCCTTTGGTAGCTGGCCTCTCTTTTCCCTAATAAACCGGTTCTCAATAGCACCAAGCATCTGAAGCCGATTTGCAAGTCGCTCGTCCGACACTAGTGACTCAAGGTTCTTAACACTCCCTTGGGGACTCACAACAAACGGCGCCCAAGCAGTACCAAGAAACCCTGGGGCAACACTGCTACCACCAACTGATATGAATGGTGGGATTTCAAGCGATTCGATTGTGCCTGCCAACTCGTGAGCTATCACCGACCCATAGCCAGGATGTTCCACATTTGGGTTTGGCACGAACCCGGTATGCATGTAGTAACGACCTCTTTGGTGATCAGCTTCTCGTGTACTCATTGAACGAACAATTGAGAGATGGTGCATCTGCCGGGCTGTCATTGGCATATGTTCACTGATTGCAATGCCGTCAGCCGATGTTGAGATTTGCTTAAAAGGTCCGCCTGTTGCCTGGCCTGGCTTGAGGTCCCAAATATCCATTGTACTTGGACCTCCACCCATCCAGAGAAGTATGGCGGACTTCTGACGCTTCTTAAGATCCTCGGCGTTAGCAAGTAAAGAATTTGCAAATGATGCAAAAGAAGTTGAAAGAGCCGCTAGCCCACCAAGATGTGACAGAAAATGCCTGCGACTACTCTCGCTACATGCCAGACCACGACACTTGCTCCCGTTCATACAGCACCTAAACCTGTTAGTGATTTAAAATAAATTCATTAGAATTGAGTAATGCCCACCATATATCTTGCAATGCCTCTTTTACTCGCCCCTGGCGAGCAAGAAGCAGTTGATTCGCATAACGTAATTCAATGGACGATGGCCACCTTGAAAGTGATGCCACGTAAAGAGCATTGATCCTGTCTTGATTTTTACGGTTTGCCATCATCACCTGATCTAAAAATCCATCTTGATTAAGCGACGTAGCCTCCTGCACTAAATCACCATTGAACAGCATAAGTATCTGAGGAATTGTTCCGTTGAAAGTCGTACTGGAGTCACCCTCATCTGTACCAAATGCCATTACAAACTGTGACAGCCAGCGGTCTTGACGTTCAATATCCTCGACACGGTTTGTTTTAGTAGCCACCATCAAAGAATCATACAGTTGCTCTGGCTCCATTTGCCTGACATAGAACCGGCTAAAGTATGGTGGCTCACCAGAGTCAGGCGCATCTTTCTCATCTCCAGTCGCCATACGACTAGAAAGGCTGTACGGCTTTGACAAGACGATCCAACGCATCAGTGACTTCAAGTCATAGCTATACTCAGTAAAACGTTGGGCAAGTCCATCAAGTAATGCAGGAGACGATGGTGGATTATGGCCACCAAAATCATCGATCGGTCTCGTAAATCCATAGCCAAGAAAATATGCCCAGATACGGTTCACAAGAGCCTTTGGGAAAAGTGGGTCCGACCGAATGAGAGAAGCCAACTCTCTACGGCGATTAACACCATAAGGAGTTCCGTCACCAAGTAAACCCGGCAAAAGTCCACTTCTTGAGATTTCAGTGCCATCAACGAAAACAGGGTAAGCGACTTTGACTAACCCGTTTCTCAACTCGTAAAAGATTTCCGCTTCATTTGGATCACCACCTTGCCCCGCAAAGTCTTCGTCAACAAGCTCAACCCAGGCAACGCGACGCCCTCCGTCGAATCTTCGCAAAGCTCGAGTTTGTCTAAAAAATGCATTCAACTCCCAAAACTGATTCTGCTTCACGCCACTATTAAATGGATGATTATGGCACTGTGTGCATTGCACTTGGAGCCCTAGAAAAATCTGCGCTGTTTTAGCTGTAGCCTGTAGTGCCCCGTCGCCAAGCTTTCCGCTCAGAAAATTGGTAGCCCCATTAAACTTCACCGCTTCGTCCCTATCAGCATTATCCCCGGCGGCAGTGAGCAATTCCTCAACGAATTGATCGTATGGAACGTTTAATTCCCATGCTGTTTGTAAATACTTCCGCATACCTGATCGATCAATCATCCGATTGTCAGCATCACGCCCAATAAGCACTGTTGTCCATACATTCGACCAATGTTTTGCATATTCTCTGACATATTCATCACCGAGGAGCCGATCAACAAGCACTGACTGCTTGTCGCGACTGTGATCATTTTTGTAACGCAACACCTCATCAACCGTCGGAATCCTCCCAATGAGATCAAGATAGACTCGGCGGCACCATTCAAGGTCTGTGGCTCGCTCAACTGGTTCCACACCTGCATCAGCCCAAACTGATTCAATCTGGCTATTAATGAAAGCAGTTTGAGGAACTGTTGATTCTTTTTCGGCATGAAGAGTCGTACACCGACAAACTATCAATACCGCAAGCAAAACTGCAAACAGTTTCCCCACCTGAAACCACCAGATGTACCTGCCGTAATGCGTCAGATATTTCCACGGCACCGTCTGCATTAGAAGCCTCGCAGTCATCCAGGAAATCGAATAACAAGACGAGTGCATGTTTTCCAACCAGCACACAAGAGTCAAATATGTAAGCAGATTATAAAATTACAGACTTTAAAAAACCCTGCCCTACCCGAAGAAGAAACAGTAATCAACTGGCCGATTCAAGTTGAGGAGCCACTGACGCGGTTGAGACATACTCATTCACAAACTCGAGAATCGCCCGAGGGCCCGCATCACCGAGGCGAGGCATCGCCAGCCTCAAAATCCGTGTGTATCCACCAGGGCGATCAGTAAACCGTGGCGCGACTGTGCTGAAAAGAATTCGTGTTGCCTGTTTGTCACCAAGAAGCCGCAGAACACGACGTCGAGAAGTCACCGCAGGAGCCATAGCTTGTGCCCATTTTTGCCACTGCTCACCCTGCCGCCACTTCTTCCATTCAGCTGTATCTCGATCCGCAGGCGCCGAAAATGCTTCAGCAGCTTTCTCTGCAAGCAGGCCTCGCTTCGCAATCGTAATACATTTTTCAACTAACGGACGAACCTCTTTTGCTTTCGCCACGGTCGTCACAACACGTCCAGCAACCTTTGGCGCACCCGTTTCACCTGGCTCGAATTCACGTTCCGTGAGAACAAGAGACGATGCAAGATTACGAAGCATAGCTCGCTGATGAGAGGGACTTCTACCGAGCACCCTGCCCTTGCGACGATGACGCATTGATTCACCCTTTTCTACTTCTACTGTGACTTAAATTTGCTTTTCAAATATTCAGGAATGCGTATCCATGGATTCCATACCAAACGATACACCAAGCTCTTTAAGCTTATCCTCTATTTCCTGTAGCGTTTGCTCGCCAGCACTCTGCAAATTCGCAACCTCGTCGCGAGTTTTCTTTACCAACTGGCCAAGGGTCTCGATACCATTCCGCACCAAGCTATTCTCAGCTCGAGGCGAAAGTTTCAATTGCGAAACCAACATTCCGAGGCGACTGTCGAGAGGAGCCTCCAGTTTCTCAAGATCGAGGACCCCTGCTGACCCTGCAGAACTGGCCTCACCTGCAGCCGCATGAATCGATGCACCAGGAGAGGTGTACCCAACAAACGGATTAAGGTGCTTCCTAAGAATCTTAGCCGCCTCAACCAGCGCCATTTCTGGAGTGATAGTGCCATCCGTCCACACTTCAAGCGTCAACTTGTCGTAGTTTGTTTTCTGACCAACTCGCGTTTCTTCAACTTCATATCGCACTCGCGTGACCGGACTAAAAACAGCATCTACGGGAATAATACCAATCTCATGCCCGTCAGGACTATGCTCGCTACTTGGCACGTAACCACGGCCATTCTCAATCACCATTTCAAGTTCGAATGGAACATCGTCTGTCAGCGTAGCAAGCACCAAATCTTTATTTACAACTTCCACAGAATCATCCACCTGAACGTCGGCACCCGTAATTGGTCCCTTTAGGCTCTTCTCAACCTGGACGACACGAGTTGAATCACTGTGATTTTTTACAACGAGACTTTTTACAGCCAGAACAATATCAGTCACATCCTCTTGGACGCCCTTTATGGTCGTAAATTCATGCTGAGCCCCCCCAAGCTTGATTTGGGTCACAGCACTGCCCTCAAGGCTCGACAACAGAATCCGTCGGAGGCTATTTCCAACAGTCGTCCCAAAACCTCTTTCGAAAGGTTCGGCCGTAAACTTGCCATAAGTGTTCGTCAGTGTCGCATTATCAGCGACGACAGAGCCCGGTAGCTCGAGGCCTCTCCAGCGAATATGCATATGATTCTCCTTAGTACCTCTTGTTCTCGATTCACAGTCTTGGGAACTCAACTATCGACAGTAGCTGGCCCATCAAAGTTAACTTTTCTTTTAAACACGTCGCTTCTTCGGTGGGCGACAACCGTTATGAGGCAGCGGAGTAATGTCTTCAATACTCTTCACATTCATACCAGCAGCTTGAAAAGCTGTAATAGCACTTTCGCGACCGCTGCCCGGCCCCTTCACACGGACCTCAAGATCTTTCACACCAAATTTTGCTGCTTTTTCTGCTGCCTGCTGAGCAGCCATCTGCCCCGCAAACGGAGTGCCTTTACGACTACCTTTAAAGCCGCACGTACCTCCACTGGCCCAGCAAAGCGTATCGCCTCGCTGATCAGTAATCGTGACCGTCGTGTTATTAAACGTGGCGTCAATAAAAGCAATTCCTGACGACACGCTTTTCTTTTTTGTTTTTGCTGTCTTGGCCATTATTCAGTCACCCTGATTCACCCAATCGGGCTTACCGTTTCCTTCCTGTCATATTCCGTTGTTTTGATTTCAGTCGTGCTTTTACGATTTGCTTCTGGCAGATGTTCTCACAAAAAGTTGAAAACTACTTCAGATCCTTTACGCCCTTTTTACCAGCAACCGTTTTCTTTGGACCTTTACGAGTTCTTGCGTTCGTTCGTGTCCGCTGACCACGAACTGGCAAGCCACGCCGATGACGAAGCCCACGATAGCAACCGATGTCTTTCAACCGAGAAACACCCTGGGCAACCTGTCTTCGTAACTGACCCTCGACAACGTAATCCTTGTCGAGCAACGAAGCCATACGCGCCAACTCGTCTTCATGAAGCTCCCTCGCCTGCGATTCAGGGCTCACACCTGCCTTACGACAGAGTTCTCTCGCTACACGAGGCCCTACACCGTAAAGATACTGAAGTGAGTAAACAGTCTTCTTGTCAGAAGGTATGTCAACACCGAGCAAACGTGGCATAAATGGATGCTTTCAGGAACGAATCAAATCTACTTGTGGTACACCGTGTATCAAGCCTGCAGTAAAAGGGCATTCTGGGGATGGTCAATCACCGAAATACTAACAATCATTACTTTGACTCAAACACTCAATTCACCAGACGTGGGAACTCTCCACAATCGCTTACTAGCCTT
>JABHNP010000282.1 GCA_018694455.1 Planctomycetaceae bacterium
ATGGCGCAATTTCAATTCCAGAATATCCTGATTCAGCAGCAAATTCGCAGCTTCGCTTCAACGACCAATTTCCAAATGTTTCGTTACAGATTCCATACTGCATGTTGTAAAATCCGAGGGTGGTAAAGTATGGACGGCTAATTAGTCGGGAATTCTCACAAATTTGCAGGTTGCAGCTGATTTGTAGCACGCTTCGATGATTGCGACCGCTTTACGGCCTTCATGACCATCAAGCTGAGGTTGTTTTCCAGCTCGCAAAGCATCGAAGAACTGTTGGAAATTTCGCGTATGGCACGAGTAGTTAATTGCCATTGGGTCGGCAGCACCTCCTGTTGTGCCATTCATCTTAGAGAATTGTGAACGAATAGTATCATCTCCAGAGAGAGATTCTCTAAACTGCCAGTTTACGATTTGCTCTTCTTCTACCTCGGCCGTTCCTCCACGACCACCAAATATAAAGCGTCGCAAGTTGCCAGGGAAAAGGCTTGTTGTTGCAAGTAGTTGGCCGAGACCACCATTCTTGAGTTGAAGAACCGCTAGGCATGTATCTTCGACTTCAACATGTCGTCGATCATGTGATTTTAAAGCTGCAAATGCGGCCACCGTTTCAACCGGATTCAAAGTTTGTGGAACGTGAGGCATCGATGCATGGGCAATCCACTGGAGAGCGTCCACGCCATGTATCGACTGATTCATTAAGGCGCCGCCGCCATCAAGTGCAAGAGATCCCTGCCAGCGTCCTGCTCCGTAGTAGGTGTCATCTCGCCACCATGGGACGGCACTGGATGCGACAGCCAAATCACCAAATCGACCAGTGGCTGATGCAGCATGTACAGCTTGAAGAACCGGGTTGAATCGTTGTGGAAAGATTGCACCTAAACAGACCCCAACTTTATCAGCAGCCTTGATCATGCGGTCGATTCGCCGAGTGGTGATCTCAAGGGGTTTCTCACAAAGGACGTGAACGTCTTTTCGTATCGCTTTGAGGGCTACTTCGAGGTGAGCACCTGAAGGTGTTGCAATTGTTACTACATCGGGTTTTTCACGCCGGATCATTCTGGCTGCATCCGGGTACCATGAACAGCCATGGTTCTCTGAAAAGAGGAGACCTTTTTCCTCAGTACGGCAACATGCCGAAACAAGTTCGACGGAAGGTACGTCGCCTAAAGCACGAGCATGTATCTCGGCTATCGCTCCAATACCGATGATCGCAACTCGCACGGTTGATCTCCTTGGTTATGAATGATACGGAAAAGATTTTGTGATCTGTCTACGCAGGGTCGGAAGTAGCAAACCACTTCACCCACCAAGTTTATTTTGGCCAATAGTTTGATGAATAGAAGTAATTCGTAAATACGTCCTGAATGTGTCTGGCTATTGTCTATGGGCACCCATCACGACTTCCGACTCGACGACAGCGTGGGCCGTTACAAAGTGGCCCATGTGTTCGTATTCCTGTGATTCCGACAAGATCAAACTGTGACGGTGATTGTGTTGGATGGCACGGTGGCGGCGGCACCGTGGGGTAGAGGATTCGAGGTTCTTCGCATCGATAACGTGTATCAGAATGAGTTTGCCAATCTGAGGGGCAATCACTGCGTTGAGCTGCGAGTTGGTTGAGTCGTGATTTCGGTGTTGCGTTCGGCGCAACTTCAAAATTATTCTGATTCAGATTTACGGCGAGCTGTTGTGGAACGAAGAGGTTTGCTTGACCGGTCTTTTTAAGTTTATCGGATTGGCCATCGTTACAGAGATAACTAAAGAATGCTGTAGCATCTTTTGACCAACAAAGTGTTCTTCGTTGAACGTTCTGATGTACCATTTTTAATCCGCTCGACAGCTGTCCTAATTCTTTACGCTTCATAACGTAGTATCGGCATGCCCACGCTATCACCGCCAAAGGAAGGAGTTGGAAAGCCCGTCTTCTTTGTGGTTTCGGTGTTTGTCCGGGCTTCAAGGAGGGTTCCTTTTTCAGCGGTGGCTGACGAGGCAAACTAGGTTGTTCAGTGGACTGTTCCTTGGACAGGATTTTCTAGTTAGCTATTTCTTACGGTCTGTCATGTCTTCCCATGTTCTTCAATCTCCGGTTGGCTTGTTACAGCATGCGGGTGCACAAATTGTCCTCATCGTGTCGGGTGGCGGTACCCAGGTTATTCCGAAACTGCTCGCTGAGGGGGGGGCAAGTGGAATCATGCTCGAGGCTCTCGTCCCCTATGCAAGATCAGCTATAAGGGAACTGTTGGGTAGCGAGCCAGGAACCTATTGTAGTGATCGGACGGTGAGGCAAATGGCCGTCGCTGGATGGCAGCGTAGTATCAAACTTTCAAATGAAGTTACAAATAATGTTGGAGTCGCAGCGACAGCAAGTTTACGAGCAGGGAATCAAAAGCGAGGTCAGCATAGAATTCATGTCGCAACGCACCATATTCAAGGAACTCGTACGGCGACGCTGCAACTCACAAAGAATTTAAGGAGCAGGTCGGAAGAAGAGCATATTGCAGCATTGCTGTGTCTTGATGTACTGGTCGGTACGTTCATCGAAAAGAAAGAATGTCCATGGCGCACGGAGTTAAAGTCACTCCTTGTGGAAGGTGAAGACATTGTGCGTGAACAGTACATGCCACCAAATTCTTGGCAAAGGTTATTTAGTGGCGATGAGCTTGCGATACCTGTTGAAACAAATGTCCCAACCGAATCACGCCGTATTTCAGAAAAAACACAGGATAGGCTTATCTTTTCTGGATCGTTTGCGCCGCTGCACGACGGTCATCTAGCGATGGCTCATCTTGCTGAGGAAATTGCAGAGCGTCCAGTGGAGTGGGAATTATCCGTAAGTAATGTAGATAAGCCTATGCTGGACTACATTGAGATTCTGCGGAGGGCTGAGCAATTCAAAGGGAAAAGACTCTGGTTGTCGCGAGCCCCCACATTCATCGAAAAAATTCAAGCATTTCCCCAGTCTACATTTGTGATGGGAGCGGATACCTATCGGCGACTCACGGACTTAAAATACTACGGTGGTTCGCAGCAACAACTGCATAGTGCAATGCAGACAATCTGCCGGAAAGCACGGGGCTTGATTGTGTTTGGTAGAGTTCAAAATGGGGAATTCGAAAATCCGGCAGACTTCAATGTGCCAACACTACTTCGAGAAGTGACATACTTTGTTTCAGAGCGTGAGTTTCGAATAGATATCTCAAGCAGTCATATTCGGGCAAACAAAAAATGGTCTTGAAAAACTAGTGTTCACGAGAGAGGTCTCGCTGTACTCAATTTTGTCAGGGAGCTCTAGAGCATAGTTTCCGGGGAACGCCAAGACGTTTTGAAAACTATCAATATGGAAGTTGTTTCATTCATATAGTTAGTGGTCAATCGATAAGCCTTCAGGAGGTGAGACACAATCCGTACTAGTCTTCTGCCGGTGCGGAGCTTCACTTGTGGCAGTACAGACGATTATGGTTAGAGAGAGGGCCTCAATTAAGTCAGGAAGGCATCTTGTAGATTCTAGAAAGAATAGGTTGTCGCCAATCCATTAAATAAGCGAGAGATCGAGCGATGCTGTTTGATGCTGGCGATCTACTCTTCGATCTGTATCTCTTCGACCTGTGCCGAATTCTGCTTCTGTCGATTTTTAAATACAATTAAAAGTGCAACCCAAAACCCAAGAAATGCTCCTACGCAGGCGAGAACGATCAATGGACGCCTAGGATCATGATTGAGAGAGTAAGCGCCTATCGCCTGAGCTATTCCCCAGACAATAAGACCTCCAAAGATCCAACGGATAAGGATTTTGGATCCTGGAGGATTAGAACGGGGGATCTTGCCTGCGCTGGAAGAATGCTTGAGAGAATCGACCATTGGTTCAATAGTTTTGTTTTCCACGAGAGATTCTGAGTATGACAAAAAGTCTCATTTAAATGCTATTAAGACTCTTGGGTTGTTAAGACTCTTGGATAGTGTACCGGCCGCGTGTGCATTTATGACAGGGAGTGCCTCAAAGTAGGACGGCGCAAAAAAAAAAGGCCCCCGGAAAGGCTTAGGTCCCAGGGGGGCGGAGAACCTGAGCCATTTCCGGGAGCGATTGGACGTTAAGGACTGGATGTCGAAGTACTGAGTTTTTTGTGCCGATAGCTCTATTCTGCTGAAAAAATCTGATTCGACTTTATATTCCCTTCTCTATTTCAGATGGTGGGACGGTAATTACGCAACGTTTCATGGGTCAAGAGTGATTTTATGAATGGGGTGTCGTGTCTCTGGAATACGAATTAGTTTTCTGAGAAAATGCCATGATTTTTCGTTATCGCTCTACAATATGAAGGCATGTCGAAAAGAATCATTGTTCAAACTAAGGATGTTTCCTATGTCACCCAGCCAGCCAATCACCTCTCCTCGATCTATCATTCCAGGTTCTGGTAGTCCGCCTACCCCAACTGCTTGGCAGTCTGCTTTTAGTAGTGCACTTCCATATGAAGAATTTCTCAACGAGTATGCAACTGCTGAAAACAAAAAGAAGTGGGAGGCTGCTCGCTCACATGTTTCTCTGAATTCCGACCATCAACGGGTGCTCGAAGGCTTTGTTCGTCGAATGCCAGTCATGGTCCTCACCGGAGCGTGGTGCGGTGATTGTGCAAGTCAATGTCCCATATTTAAACATTTTTCGGATGCCACATCTTGCATCGATTTGCGATTTTTAGACCGTGATGCACAGCCAGAGATAGCCGCCCATTTGACTGTTTGTGGTGGTCAGCGAGTGCCTGTAGCAATTTTCTTCAGTGAAGATTTTTTTCCAATTGTTACACATGGTGACCGCACTCTCTCAGCATATCGAATGGCAATAGCTGAGCATGCAGGTTCAAGTTGCTCCACAGGTATTATTCAACCAAGTGAAGAAGCGTTGCAGTCTGTTGTGAGTGACTGGCTCGATGTTTTTGAGCGAGTCCAACTCATCCTTAGGTTATCTGGTCGGTTGAGAAAAATTCATAATGATTGAGTTGTCTTAAATCTGAAAATGAGAGAAGGATCATGACAAGCCGTGAACGTTGGACAGTGTACCCACTTCTTTTTCTTGCTATAGGGCTGGCAATTCGTCCTGGTGAATCTGAATTTGAAATAAATACTGAAGTTCTCTCGTCTTCTCAGGTTCGGTGCCGCGAGCTACTCATTGAGTCTGATGATGGAACTGTTTTGATCCACATGGGCCGTGTGGTTGAGGGCGGTGGTGGTCGTATTGAAGTCAAAGATTCATCTGGAGAAAACACTGTGGCTATAGGAGCGAGGCCAGGCGAGTCATTCGGGAGAGTTGAATTCTTTGACGATGAAGGTCGTCTTCGCTCTGTTTTGGATGGTCTCGACTAGTGGAAAGCTTTTTACGCGAGTTCGCTGTTCGTGCTTGCAAGAATTCACGAGAGGAAAATGCTGTTTAAGAGTACAAGGTTTAAAGACGAACAATTTTTGGAGACGAATAAGGTTTTTTTTGAGAAAATCGGTTCCCAATAGCCTGTAGATTTTTGTTGGTGGTTCTACGAACGCCCCAGTTCACCTTGCCACGGCAAACGACAGTGAGTTCAAAAAGTCGCGAGGCTCGTACAGATACGTCGAGCACTCACCTCTCTCGCTAATGATGACTACAAGGAAGTGTTAGGCAAGGCGGCACGAAATACGAAACGGTCAGCGTCGGTCGGTAGCCATCAGAGGCCGTCACAGGAAACGGGGTCTAAAGAAAACCCCGTAAACGCGAACACTACAAAACAAACAGTACGCCCGGAGGGATTCGAACCCCCAACCCTCGGTTCCGAAGACCGATGCTCTATCCAATTGAGCTACGGACGCATTAGCTTTAGTGTACCAAGCGCGGGCTGAGTCTGCGATGGGCTATTCGTAAGGTTCAAGACCAACTTCATTCGGCATTGTTTTGGGGGTTAAGTTGACCGGATCTGTTTTGTGAGGCACCATATAGACTAGGCGTTTTTTCTCTTGCCTTACGGGCATGCTACCGCTTTTATCCAACGTTTTTTTGCCATGTCTAATGTTACCCTTCGGGTGCTCCACGGTGCTGATCGAGGGAAAATTTACAGTGACGTTGGCACCCCTATTACTGTCGGACGGGAGGAGGGGAATACGATTCAGCTTAATGATGAACGAATTAGTCGTTATCATCTAAAACTTCAAGCTGATCACGCAAAAATTGTGTTAACAGACCTCGACAGTACGAATGGAACAAAAGTCAATGGTGAGGAAATTCATGTTCGCATAGTACGCGATGGTGATATGATAGCGGTCGGTCGATCAGTGTTATTGATTGGTTCGCATAGTGACATAGATCGTCGTATTGCTGATATTGCTTCGAAAATGCCTGGTGATGACCAAGGTCGTGCTCGTGCAATGCAGGAGCGGCTAGAGCGTGCTTCAAAGCATCAATCAGACATTATCGAAGATCTTGGTGATGCGAAGTTGCCGCTGCTGCCGAGCGGCCCACCGCCTCTGCCTGAGCAGTTGAGTCCTGCACAGTCAGCGGAACTCTGTGAGTTGCTTGATTATGTTCAAGCTATACTAAGGGAAACAATGGAGGGGGCAGTAATGCGTCCTGGGCATGAGAAAGTTGAAATAGATTTCGCGCCATGGCAAGGTCTACTTGATCTGCAGGCAAGTCTTGCTGAAATGTTAAGGCAAATTGGCGAACCTGCGTCAGACTGAGTTCATTTTTAGGAAATTTTTATTTGGATAGCCTCCTCGCGACGCCCATGGAAGAGCACGCTGATGGAAACAGACATATCAAAATCATTTACTCATCTTCATTGCCACAGCCACTATAGTTTGCTGGATGGCGCGAGTTCTATTGATCGGCTCGTCCATCGTGCGAGTGAACTCGGGATGAACTCTTTAGCAATTACTGATCATGGAAACTTGCACGGCGCATTAGAGTTCTACAGTAAAGCCAAAAACGTTGGCCTGAATCCTATCATTGGCTACGAGGCATATATCGCACCAGGCAGTCGGTTTCAGAAGGATTCAGGAAGCCAAAAGGAGGCAAGCTATCACCTCACGTTACTCGCCCAAAACCGTACTGGGTTTGCGAATCTCTTGAAGCTTGCAACCAAAGCATCGCTTGAGGGATTTTATTTCAAACCGCGGATAGATCGAGAAATACTTGCAGCTCATTCAGAAGGATTAATCTGTCTTTCAGGATGTCTTTCCAGTGAATTCAGCCGGGCACTCATAGGATCATCTCGTGAGCAACAGGAGTCACTCAATCAGGGACGTCAGGTAGCAGGTTGGTTTCAGAAGCTTTTTGGTGATCGTTATTTTATTGAGGTTCAGGACAACGGGTTGGATCTGCAGCGGCAGGTAACTGCAGCAGCAGTCGATCTCTCGAATGAAATGGGTATTCCGCCTGTTGCTACTTGCGATTGTCACTACGTAAATCGTGAAGATGCTGAAGCTCAAGATATTTTACTTTGTGTGAACACGGGTCGATTTCGGAATGATGCATCGCGCATGCGAATGGATTCAACGGAATTTTATCTGAAGAGTCCTTCGGAAATGTATGACTCGTTTACTGAGCATGATAGACAGTGGGTGAATAACGCGGTTGGGATGAGTCAACAAATTGCTGACTCGGTCTCTATTGAATTAGAGCTAGGCAAGCGTCATTTCCCTGGCTTTGACCTTCCATCAGGAACAACGGCTGCCGATGAGCTAAAGCGACTTTGTGTAGATGGATTGAGGGCACGGTATGCAGCAACAGACAAGCGATGGCGTGATGTCCCTGGTGGTGAGCTTCAATCGAATGTTGTAGGGCGTTTGGAAAGAGAACTTGATGTAATCAATACGCTTGGTTTTGCTAGTTACTTTCTCATTTGCTGGGACTTTGTTCGTCATGCTCGAGAAAAGGGTATTCCTGCCTCAGCGAGAGGGAGTGGCGTCGGTTCGCTGGTTGCTTATTCACTCTATCTCTCTCATGTTTGCCCGCTTGAGTACGACCTGCTCTTTGAGCGTTTTCTTGACGTGAGTCGCCTTGAAGCACCTGATATAGATATAGATTTTTGCAAGCAGAGACGCGGTGAGGTCATTGACTACGTAAAGCAGAAGTACGGTGAAGCAAACGTTGCACAGATTGGAACTTTTGGGACGCTTGCTGCTCGGGCAGCAATTCGAGATGTTGGTCGCGCTCTTGGGATTTCGATACCGCAGGTCGATAAGATTGTTTCTCTGGTACCAGATCAACTGGGCATTTCCCTAGCAGAGGCAACGGCTCCGGGTTCTCAGCTCGCAGAGGCATGTGAAGCGGATGCTCAGGTCCGTGAGCTTGTTGACTTGGCGAGTCGCATTGAGGGACTTGCCCGTAATGTGGGCACGCATGCTGCTGCAGTTGTTATTGCTGATCAGCCACTATCTGAGTACGTGCCGCTTCAAAGAGTGACTGGGAAAGAAGAAGTCATTACGCAGTGGTCCATGGGAGACGTCGAGCGAGCCGGCTTGATGAAAATGGACTTCCTTGGTCTTCGGTATCTTACGATTGTTACGAAGACGCTCGAAATCATCGAACGAACGCGAGGAGAAATTCTAGATCCGTTGGTGTTTCCCCTAGATGATGCTGAAACTTTTGCACTTCTTTGTCGCGGGGAAACAAAGGGTATTTTTCAGCTAGAAAGTGGTGGTATTCGCGATCTCTTACAGCGGATGAAGCCAGATCACTTTCTAGACATTGTTGCAGTGAATGCTTTGTATCGCCCAGGCCCACTCGAAGGTGGCATGGTTGACGATTACGTCGCAGTGAAGCACGGGCGTCAGCAGGCAGAGTATCCGCATCCTGTTATGAAAGATGTTCTTGAAGAAACTCATGGTGTCATGGTCTACCAAGAGCAAGTGATGCGAATTCTGGAACGCCTTGGTGGTATTGAACTGTCGAGTGCATATACATGCATTAAGGCAATTAGCAAGAAAAAGTATGAAACCATTGCGGCATTTCGTGAGCAATTTGTTGCGGGGGCTGAAGAAAAAGGCCTTTCAAAAACGGAGGCTGCAAATCTCTTTAGCCTCATTGAAAAATTTGCGGGATATGGATTCAATAAAAGCCATTCAACAGCATATGCACTTCTAGCATGGCAAACGGCGTACCTCAAAACGCACTATCCTACTGAGTTTATGGCCGCCTTACTCACCGGTGATATTCCAGCCCGAAACTTTAAAAAGAAAGATTCGGTTGTCGAACACTTAGAGGACTGCCGACGGATGGAGATTCTAACCAATTCGCCAGATGTCAATACATCTGAAGCCGAGTTCGCAGCAAAAGAAGGCGAAATTTTATTCGGTCTTTCTGCCATCAAAGGGTGTGGCAAACAGGCGGCAGAAGCCATTGTTCATGAGCGGGTGCGAAATGGTGATTACCGAGACCTTTTTGATCTTTGTGGAAGAGTTGATGGCTCTGTAGTCAATAAGACGGCGCTCGAAAATTTGACAAAGGCTGGAGCCTTAGACAGTCTGCTTGGTCAACAGGAGCATCGAGGAGCTTTATTTGCTGGCATAGAACGGGCGATTTCTTCTGGAGCTGCAAGGTTAGCAGACCGCCGAAGTGGACAGAAAAATTTGTTTGCGGCCTTCGAGGACGCTGAGCCGGAAGAAGAACCAGCTGCCGTTCTTCCTGAGGTGCCACCGTTTACAGACTTCGAGATGCGTTCGTTTGAAAAAGAAGTATTGGGTTACTACGTCCACAGTCACCCATTGGCAGAGTACAAGTCTATTCTGCAGACGGTGTGTACTCACGGTTCAATGGATGTAGGCAATGCTAACCCGCGCAGTGAGGTTGTGATGGGTGGCCTGATTGGATCACTAAAGTTATCGAATACAAAACAACCAAGACCAGGGGCAACATATACCCGTTATGGGATGTTTGATCTTGAAGATATGCAGGGGCTTGTACGGAGCATCTGTTGGCCGGAAGAGTATGCAAGGCTTGGGGAGTTTCTATCGCAAGATGCTGTAGTAGTTGTTGCTGGGACAGTCGACAGACGTGCGGGTAGTGAGGAAACAAATCTTATTATTAACGATGTCATCCCGATTGCAGAAATCTGGAACCGACCAGTCAAATATATACATCTTAAAATATCCGAGAAAAAACACGATTGTGAAGTTCTCGATCAACTTAAAGAGTTGATAACACGTCATGCGGGCGAGACACCAGTCCGCATGATTATAGAACTGCTGGATGGGAGACGTGCATTGCTGGACGTTGATGGGCAGAGGGTAAAGTGGTCGGGTGAGCTACTGGACGAGATCGAGGGTTTGCTCGGGGCTGGGTCAGTTCGTGTGCAGACATCATTTGCTGGAAGCCGGCAAGATAATCGTAATTCCAAGAAGCGGCGGACATTCCAAAACACATGATTTTGCTGTGTCATTCACGAGATAAGACTATCGCTTACAAGCTCGTTCTCGAGATCAGAAGTTGCCTTTTTGTGTGGTGAGAATTGTATTGCGACGCAGTAAAACGCTATTTTTCTGAAAAAGCTCGCATTGCTCTAGGCTTTATTGGGGACTACTCTTCCGTAGTCGGGAATCTCCATGAGGTCCTGGCTGCTCAAAATCGTTTCCCGTTATTCCCTTAGAGGGAGTTTTCTATGCAAACTTTTATCCGCCGCGTGTCACGGATTTTTGTTTTCTTTAATAAGCTTTGCTTGGCTGGTGCACTGATCTGTGCAATGGTCTTTCCGGTTACAGCGAATGCCCAGCAGCAGGGCGGTGGGCAGCAAGGTGGTGGGCAACAAGGTGGCGGACAGCAAGGCGGTGGACAGCAAGGCGGCGGACAACAAGGCGGTGGACAGCAAGGCGGTGGTACAGGTAGCCAGGCGGGAGGGTCAGGTATTGTTGTTGATCCTCAAGGGGTGCTACGAGTTCTGACTATGTCAGATTCAAAGCTCAATAGAATTCGCCAGCAGTCAAGCGTCGAGCAACTTCCTAGAAATCTTCGCCGTCACTCAAAATTACGAAAGATTGCGTTAGGACGACTCGAAGCAAATCTTACTAATGCTCTTGAGTCCGGTAATGAACTTCCAGACGAAATTACTAACCTCGCTGGTCTTACGCAAATACGATACGTCTTTGTGTATCCAGCAACCTCTGATAAGCCCGGAGAGATAGTTCTTGCTGGCCCTGCGGAGCCTTGGGTAGAAGATAGTTTTGGTCGATCAATCGGTATCAAGTCGGAAGCACCTACTGTTCAGCTCGAAGACTTGGTTGCTGCACTTCGTGTTTTTCCACCTGGTCAGCCGTCCGATACGTTGGTCGGCTGTTCGATAGATCCGACACAAGAAGGCTTGGCTAGTATGCAGGCCTATCTTCAGCGCATTGGAACAGTGAATCCACAAGGAACCGAAGGCGGGATTGTGCGTGGACTACGTGAAGCTCTTGGCCCACAGACAGTCACAGTACAAGGCGTTTCACCTCATACTCACTTTGCGCAGGTTCTCGTTGAGGCCGACTATCGCATGAAACTCATCGGCATTGGTCTGGAGAAACCACCCGTCAGGATGAGTACATGGATTGATCTCACATCGGCAGGCAGCGTTGCAAAAAATGCATTACAGCGCTGGTTTTTTACTCCCAACTACGAGTGTCTTAAAGTCAGTGAGGATGATTTGGCAATTGAACTTGTTGGTGACGGGGTCAAGCTCATTGGGGCGGATGAGATGGTGTTGCCTAATGGTCGAAGAATAAGCTCTCAACAGCCAAGTCGTGCTAGTAAATTATTTACCCAAGCTTTTACCTTGAAATATCCAGAAATTGCTCGGCAGCATCCAGTCTATGCTCAGTTAAAGACTTTAATTGATTTAGCAGTAGTAGCAGCGTACCTTCAGGAGCATGGTGCATACGAGAGTACTGAATGGTCAGCAAGTAGTCTGCTGGACGAAGGTGTGTATCCGATCGAACGGTTTGTTGCTCCACAAAAAATTGATTGTGCAGTGAATGCAGTTCGACGAGGCAGCCGATTACTGACTCCAATCGGTGGTGGTGTTGTCATCATGCCACGGGAATCATTTGCACGAGAAAATTTGCAAATAGATGAGACCGGTACTCTTTACGAACAGCATAACAGTCTGAAAATTCCAGTGGATAGCTGGTACTGGGATTAAGTACATCGCTGTTGTGGGTGTTAGAACTGCCAGATTATATCAAGGCCGGCGTAGAACTGTGCAAGTTGGTTACCGCCAGTTCCCACTCCTTGGCCTAGGGGTTTGCCGTACGGGCGCGGTGTTGAAATAGTGTTTGGTGAAAACCAGTCATATCGAATTTCAGGGCGAATCACCCAGTTATTATTTGGGTACCAGTTTAGGCCTAATGTTAATTCCCAGAATGTCCCGTCAAATCCCTCTGCCCAGAAGCCTGGGTTACCTGGCTGCCCCTCATTACGAAGTGGAGCAGAAACAATGTAGCCGTTGTTATCACGGAAATATTCAAGGCGAACGCCTCCCTCCCATTGAGGACTGAATTCCCAAAAGAGATAGTTTCCAAATGAATACCATTGAGCCGTCCCGGCTTGTTGACCGACATTTCCCGGGGCAACATTCGCATTGAACTGCCATGCATTGTCATTTTGGAAGACATAGATGAGGCGATCGCTTAGTCGGTTTGTATAAACAGTACTTACTAATGTTCGATTGCCAACAAGTGAGCCGTCTGCAGGATCTCTGCTAATTGTTGAGATCTCATTACCACTTGTCGTCATGATCGAGAGAGTTTGTGTTTTATCACTACTTTGTATATTAATGCCGCCAAGAAAACTTGAGGTATCACTGGCCCCAGGGTAGTTGGGATTGAGAATACGAAATGCTCCAGTTGTGGGCTGGCCATCAAAAAAGTTATTCCACCCCGTTGTAATACCCGCAAAAATTGTGGTTTGATCTGTTGGTTGCCACGATCCTAGAAAGCCCGTAAATGTGAATGGTGAGAACTGCATTGCGAACGAGTGCGAATAAAAAAAGTTTCCGATTGCAGGAACTTCTTCAAATCCAAGAATGCTATAAAAGTGTCCAAATCGAAGAGTGACGTCATGATATGCAACATCTGCGTAGAATTGAGGTAGTGCTAGCCCATAGTCTTTTGAAAATCCCCAAGCAGCAATATTTTCAATTCCAAGTGGTTGGAGTGGTTCGGCATCTAGACCGAGAGCGGTGGTATAGAAAAAGTCGGTGCCAAACAAAATGTCGACACGGCCGCCAAGGTCCCAGCCCGATGCTCCATCGGCTTCATTCTCTGCCACAAAGTACAGTTGGTTTAGCTGTCCTTGCCAGTTTCTATCTCCAAGGGTAATGGGTCCGTTGAATGGTGCGCCCCAATTATTTCCGCCCAGCCCATACTCAATCCAACCGTAGAGGTAGATTTCTTGACTTTTTAGGCCGGGTAAATCAAGGCGTCGGTCTGGGCCACTTCTATAATCAGTTCTTTCCCATGCCTCGCGTGTGTCTTCCGGCCGCACGTCTGATTGTGGCGGTGGCTGTGCCCTAACTACGGTAGTTGAAATACCTGTAGTCATGAAAAGGGCAAAAGAAAATTGAGCTAGGTTCCCCACTTTCCATGTCACCATTACAGATACCCCACTTCGACGCTGCGGTCTAATTGCCGCTGCTCTTCATTACAGATCGTTGTCAGTCGGAAGATTGAAATAGGACTGGTAAAACACCCGGTATGTAATCCGTAGACCGCCTATCTTCTGGAACTGTCAAAAGCTACTGTCGTAGCTGGTCTTTCAGCAGTAGTACGCATTTTTTTTCGGCTTCATTGTAATTTCCCCTGTGGCATTCCTCGAGAAGCGATGTGAGGATTTCTTCTAGATCGGGGGAAACTTTTCCTGCGACCATATCCTGTCTGATCGCTTCTCCAACAGCATCAAGCCGTTCTTTGTTTTTTGTATTGGCTGCTGTTCGGATGCCTTGAATGAGCTTAAGTTGTTCTGGTGGAAGCTGTGGATATGGCCTTCTACAACCACTCATGAAGAAAAAAAACAGAACGAATACCGAAATACAGAGTCTTGAGGGCATTGACGTTCTTGTGAGCATCACCACGCTCCTGATGTGACTACTTCACCACCAGCAACACTAGAAACGTCACGCCATACGTCTTGATTGATAAATTCTGAAACAAATCTCACCGAGCCATCACCATTCACAACGTTGGCCCCTCCAGGGTGATCCGCATACATCTGACAGACATGACTTGCGGGGCTGTTCGGTGGATGAATTACTTCAAATCCGTAGACGGCGGTTTCAGCTGCTGCCGGTCCACTGTGTACGAGAACAAGTGTCGCTGCATAATCAGCTGCTGTTCCGATACGATCTGCAAATTGTTGTGTCGGATGGCTTGCACCACCTGGAACAATACCGGCCCAAGATTTCTCCGATAAGCTTGAGGTGTGTTCACCTAAGAAAACAGTTGTCGACATGCCATCAGTCACATTTTTGTTACGAGTGGCAGAGTTTCGATAAAGGGGGCCATTAGAAATGGTAGTCCAAGAAGATGGCGGAGGATTCATGCCCCAAGGTTCTTCATGCCCAGCGTTAGCAACATAATGTGAACGACCGAGTTGAATACCGCCGGCAAGAGGAATTCCATCAATATCTTTCACTGTAAATGATCCCCTTTCTCCAGCAGAAGAAGGGCACAGGAAAAACTGAAATTGTTGAGATATGAGACTACGGTTCGTTGCATGAAGCATGCCTAAACTTGCATCACTAACATTCGCATAGTTATTCGCGATGGCACTCGCTTCAAGGTAGGGAGCCAACTGAAGTCCCCAACCTGTTCCGGGGGCTGCATCGAATGTACTAACGTCACGATCATTTCGTGTTGTGTCAGAGAGGTATCCCGCAGGAAATTGCCGCCTTGCTGATTCATGACTGTGCATTGCAAGCATGATTTGTCGTAAGTTGGAGCCACATTGCATTCGTCGTGCACTTTCTCGTGCCTGCTGTACTGAAGGTAAGAGAAGGCCAACAAGTACGCCGACAATGGCAATAACAACAAGTAACTCAATAAGTGTAAACCCGGAGCGTTTCATAGAATCCATGAGAAAAAGAGCTAAAAGCCTACACAATTTAGGTTAGTCAAAAAAATAGTTTTGACAACTCAAAATCTCGGAAAGATATATTTCTTTGATTCCGAGCATTTTCCGTGAGAAAGACTCAGCGATGACCGAGAAGCCACGCTAAAAGACCCTTTTGCAGGTGCATCCTGTTTGCAGCTTGTGTGACAACGACACTCTGCCTGCCGTCAATGATCTCGTCAGTCACCTCCTCTCCTCTGCGCGCCGGGAGGCAGTGCATGAAGGCAGCATTTGGGCAATTTGCCATTAGTTCGGCGTTAACCTGAAAGGGGCCGAATGCATCCTGACGAACCGCCCGTTCTTTTTCCTGACCCATGCTCGCCCACACGTCGGTGTAGACAGCAATTGCATCTTTGACTGCAGCAACGGGGTCCTCCGTCTGCTCTATTTGTGCTCCGGGCGTTATCAACATTATTCGTTGCTTAAAAGATTCATCAAATTGATAATTTCTTGGCGCAGCTAGAATAAAACGCATGCCAAGCAAACTGCATGCTACCGCAAGTGATCGAGCAACATTATTTCCATCACCTACGAAGGTAAATGTGAGCCCGTCAAGTCGGCCGACGTGTCGACGGAGTGTGTAAAGATCGGCAAGTGCTTGGCATGGGTGACTAAAATCACTGAGCGCATTGATGACTGGTACACTTGAATGTTCAGCGAGTTGCTCAATTGTGGAATGTGATTTTGAACGACAAGCAATGCAATCAACATACTCACTAAGAACTCGGCTAAAGTCTTCAACACTTTCTCGAGTTGTTGCAAATCCGGTGTCTTCCCCCAAGAAGAGGCTCGACCCGCCAAGATGCACCATTGCGGTTTGAAAACTGACACGCGTTCGGAGGCTCTGTTTTTC
>JABHNP010000284.1 GCA_018694455.1 Planctomycetaceae bacterium
AATTGTTGATTGTCCTGAATGTGGGCGCCTGACCCCACCTGAAATTGATGGACGAGACAGTACGGCTCAAGAGGAAATAGCGGACCCTGTTGAAGCAGAGATCAATGCGTTTTTGGGTCAGCATATGAGGATGAATCAAGCGTCACCAATCGCCGGCGGTGATGGAGCAGAGAATCCTATTGCCCTTCCTATTTCAAATGAGATACGTCCTCGAAAGGTATCTACTTCCAATGTGCGATTGGCTCAAGAAGCTCGAATGCAAGCCTCACAACAGGTGCAGTCTTTACCTCCAGAAGAAGATGACATTAGTCGACATATTCACGAGGTATTCGATCACGATCTTGGGCGTCTTCCGCAGGGAGTTGTTGAAAGTCCATGGGCTGATCTTCAAGACAATACACAAAAGATAACGAACAAAAGTCGCCAAGAAACAGCAAGCAGCCCTGATTTCAGAGTCGCTGCAATGTTGAAAGACCCTCGGACAAGGCGGCAGCTATTTGTTTTAAAGGAAATTTTGGATCGGCCAAAAAATCTTTGGGAGTAAGACAAAGCAGTGCTTGGATTTACATCTCATTTTTGAATCGCATGCGACTCGGCGGCACTAGCAGTGTGATGACAGCACAGCATGCAGTCACGCCAGTATGTTCTCGGTAGCTTCCCGAGTCATACGTAAGTCGCCCGAACGGACCCTCCTTGGGAGGGGTTTGCCTGTGGAGAACTGGCTCTCAGTCGAGCCTTAGTCATATCGAAAATTCGTCACTTGAGCGGTGGGTCTGCCTGGACTACAAGAGTCATAGAAGCGGTTTGTTTATCGCTTCGTATTGAACGCGTAGACGAGGGTAGCCCAAGCCTCGTCTACGCGTTTTTTTTTTGCCAAATAATTGCATTTTGCACGAACGTAATCCAACAATTTGGCGTTGCGAACAATGGTCGGGGGTGCCATCCTCCTACCGATGTTCGCCACCATATTTTTTCGACTCCAATTCGTTTGGAGTTGTTGTTGCAGAAGTTGCATTGTCTTTCTGACGATCACCATTTGGTGTGCACTTTTCCAGCAGGTTAATTTTGCAGAAGATCAGCTCGCGACAGGCCAGCAGTTTCCAAGACAGGTCGATGTTATTGCATCACAAACCTACCTGCGTGCTGGCCCTGGAGATGATTTCTATCCAACCGCACGGCTCATTCATGGTGAAACACTTGAACTTTGGAGTGTGAGTGAGTCTGGTTATGGTGCTGTCCGACCCCTCACGGGTAGCTTTAGTTGGTTGCGGGCAGCAGATGTAGATCGAGAGATTGAAAATGATCCTGAGGTTGGTGTTGTCATCACTGATGGTGCAGTCTCGCGGATCGGTTCTCAAATTAATGCACTACGACATGTCGCCCAAGTTCGGTTAGAGGCTGGCGAACGGGTACGAGTACTTGATGAAGTTCGGGTTCAAGAGGGAAGGCATAAAGGATTGTGGCTGAAAGTGGCACCTCCGGCTGGTGAATTTCGGTGGGCTCGTTTAGAGGAACTTGATTTACCGGTTGGTTTGGCTCCACGTACGTCGGGTGTTGCCAGTGCGAATGAAATTTCTTCTGGAGGAGTTCCAGCCGGAATTGGTAAAGTACGTGAAACTGTTGATGCCTGGCGTGAGGTGAGTGATTCTCTTTCGCAGGTAATGACTGTAGCCGGTCAGTTACCAGCAGAAGAGGCTGAAGCATCTGAAGAGCCCGGTCAACTTGCTGGTATTGCCGGTGCGCACCGCCTCTTAGCAGACTGGATGCCTGTCGGGAGCGGTTTATTTGATATGAGTTCACAAGAGCCTGCAGCAACACCACAGGCCGGGCCACAGTTGGCACCTACGGATGAACTTTCTGACATCGATTTGGCACTTTCTCTCGCAGTGACGGGGCCGTCACAGAATTGGAACTTGGAAGACTTGCGTGATCGTTTGCGTGTGGCCTCAGCGCGTGCAGCGACCGGTACAGAACGCCTTCGTGCCGAGGCAATTGATGCCAGACTGGCACGATTTGAAACGATTCAAGGACGGCATCAAGCTCTTGCTGCTCGTGATAAAGTCGAGCCATCGCCGTTACGTATAGGTTCTTTGTGGTCAAGTCTCGGCGGCATCGGCAGCAGGCCTGTTCGGCCAGGTGTGATGATGGGAGGAAAACCAGCGGACGGACAGAACACCTGGACGCCTCCTGATTATGTTGAGACCAATGGACGCCTTGCTACGGTAGTATCCCGAAGGCCGGATGCACCTCGATGGGCAATTGTCGACATCAATAACAATGTGCTCGCATTCGTGACTCCATCAGCGAGTGTGAATTTAGCACCAATGGTTGGCCAACAAGTCACGGTCCGTGGGGCAAAAGGATATATGCCAGAGTACAAGCGGCCGTATGTCGTTGCGTCTGAAGCACAGCTTAGGATGGCGACAACGCCTACGTCAACGCAAAGATAAAATGGGTTGCTTGGGCTTGCTTGTGTTTTTATGTCACCTTTTCGTATTACCTTGACCGATTAAACATCTGGGGGACGTCTTATGTGTCTACACTCATCAGCTAGGAAATAGCGTGCCCCTCTTTCGCTCCCGCAAAAAGCATTCTCCACATCGTCGTCGACCGAATCTCTCTTATCACCACTCTGGAAGCATTCGTTCTCCAGAAAAGCTGGAAATGAGAAAGATGCTTACGGGAAATAATCCGGAATCAGTCGATGTATCAGCATTTGATGTTGAGGCAGTAATCCCCGATCTGACGCACGAGATTGGCTCCGGGTTGGAAACATTTTCTTCCGTTGATGCATATGCAGACTGGTTGGTTAATCAGGCTGTGCAACAAAGACAGCATATGTTTGGACAGCCAGCCTATCGTGATTTGTGGGTGGATACACATGTCATTGATGAGGGCCTTGCCTTCGTGAGCAGTATGGACATAGCTCCTCGTGTCAATTCGACAGGTCATACGCAGGAGTCCTCCACGACGAATACACAGATAGCCGGAGTTGATGAGGCGGACTTCGTTGAAGTCGATGAAGATACGTTGTATGCGCTTGCTGATGGTGAACTTTCAGTAATCCGTGATTTTTCTGAAGCCTCACCTGAACTCGTTGGGCAGATTACTGTTGAAGCATTGGGACAGACTGCCGGCATGTATCTTTTTAGTGACAGGCTCACAATTATTTCTCATCATCATTCTGACTCACTGAACTCTCGATCGTTTCATGACAGATCGGTTGGGACGCTGTCTGCTTTTGGACGAACTCAAACCACAGTCGTTATGCTCGACGTCAGTAACCCGGCTGCTCTTTCAGTTGTGAAACGCTTCACTATTGACGGTGAGCTGGAAAGTTCACGTATGGTGAACGGTCAATTACGTTTAGTATTAAGCAATCGCTTCGCGTCGCCTTTCCCGGATATTATTCCGAATAATCCAATCAGTGACGTAGTGAATGGGCCAGTAAGTCCATTTGGTAATCAGAGCAGGAGCATGCTCGTAGGGCCCGCATCACGTCGGCAATGGTTGCCCAGTAGCAATTCATCCAAAGTTCTGGGGACATACGAAACAGCAGAGTCCTATTCCCTGAGAGTCCGACGGGCTGTTCTTGAGTCGATGTCACCACAGGTTTATTCGGTTGATGCAAATGATAATCCTCTTGATGTGACAGCACTTTGTCATCCAACTGCCATCGATGTGCCTCAAGTTGGCAGGTATCAACAGTTGACAACAATTACTGCAATCGATGTCATTGGAGAACAGCATCAGCCAATGGTTACAACTGGATTTTTTACGAAGGGTTCGCTTGAAGTTTTTGCAACGACTGAAGACATATATGTCTTTGAACAAAATGCTACACCCTCATGGAGTGGTGTAGGTATTTTGCCTTGGGTACAGCAATCGACCAACGTTACGAAAGTTGCATTCAATTCTGTCGAGAGTGGGTCGCCACGTGTATCACTTGTTGCACAGGGAACTTTTCGTGGTACTGTCCTCAATCAATTTGCTGCGGACGAACAAGCAGGCTTTCTGCGTGTAGTTGTTGAAACATGGGATGAAGGCAGCGGTGTTGTCGTGCTTGAACAGCAGGGCGAAAGTCTTTCCGAGGTCGGGGCCCTTCGCGGTCTTGCCTCAAATGAAAATCTTTATTCTGTCCGATTCGTTGGGAATCGGGCCTACTTTGTGACGTTCCGGCAGACAGACCCACTGTTTGTTGTTGATCTTAGTTCCCCAACCGATCCGGTATTACTTGGAGAACTCCATGTGCCAGGATTCTCTGATTTTATTCAGCCAATCGACGAAGACTACCTTCTCACCATAGGATCAGATGCAGATGAAATGACTGGCCGGATGCATGGTCTTCAGATTTCAATCTTTGATGTTTCTGATTCTACAAACCCATTGCTGGTACATAAGCACTTGCTCACAGGAGATAGTAGTAGCAGCACAGAAATCACGGGAAATCGTTGGCATCGAGGTGACGGTGATCATTTAGCGTTAGGTTTTTTTCCGGATCAAGGTGTGATAACAGTTCCAGTTCAGACACGAGCACGCGACAACTGGGGAGGGCCGATTGATTTTCCGGTAGGTATACCGGAGCCAATCTTTAATCAGGTGCCTCAATTCTCTCTGCGTGATACGAGGGGAGCCGGCCAGAGACCACCAGTTCAATATCTTGAGGTGCTTTCTTTCGATGTTGAGAGCGGTATCAACGGCATCGGTGTTATAGATCATGCTTCACGAATTCATCGAGCAGTACAAATTAAAGGGTTTCTTGTTGGTGTTTCTGAGGGTGAGGTTTCTGTCCACTCCTTTTCTGACCCAAATACAACACTTGGATCTGTGCCACTCGATGAGATACACATCGATCATCCGATCGAATCGCTCCCAGACCAACAGTTACCAGTTTTTCCAGCCATTCCAAGACTCATTGAAAAAGCCATTGCTGGTGTGCCTCTCCATGGTTCTTGGCTTGTGAAAGAATCAGAAGTAATCGGTGATCAGCAGGTACTCTATGCCGAGCATGCAAGTGGAGCCGTTCATCGAATGGTGAGCACGAAGCCAGTAAATGAGACCAATTGGGCGTCATTCGGTTTTGAGAGTATTCGCAATTTGGAAAGTCATATGCTCGATCGAGCTGCTCGAGGGAGTCAACACGAGACGTCTGTTGCAGCTAAGCATATTCGAAGCATAGTCAGTGATTCAGTTCTGAATCAATTTAACCTCACTCGCAATTCCTCGGGTGACGTTCAACGACAACTCATATTTGCAACGCTTGGTGTACTGCCAGGTCACGTGTCATAACTTGCGTGGGTAAAGTAGATGACAAGCTGGATGATAGGTTTTGTTTTGGCTCTGTCACGCTGTCACTTTGAGAAAAGATCAAGTTCATCTGATTGGAGCCAGCGGGACGCAAGATCAACCGAGACTTGGTCTGCCGATACATTCTTTTCATTGTCAGCAAGATGGTGAGGCCGAGCCTGTTGTGTTTTCTGGCGGCTCCCAACTGTTCTGGCGATTGTAGCCAGAGTCTTTCTATCTGCTTCAGATGTCTGCGTAAGCCTTCCGGCAAGCGTTGCAACACCGTGTGGATTCACTGTTGCCGCATCAGAAAGGCTTGACATGAAAAGACAAATCTCGTGAAGATTAGCTGCTGCTGATCGAGCAATGAGCGGCTGAAGTGTGCGGGTAACAATTTCGAGACCAATGCCGTCCATGTTGAGAAAAGCGTCGATCTGAATGGCTTGACGAAGTCTTCCATCAACCATGGGTTCAGCTTCGCGATACCTCACCATCAAGACACATCCACCCGTCAGATTCTTGGGTGAAAGTGGGCCTGTGTAGGCACCCTTTCCTTGAAATACCAGCATGCCGCCGTGTTGCCTACGCTCCCGATAAGCAAGTTGCAATTGGCCCACGGTTCCATATCCATCTGTGAGCTTCCACTCTTCAGGACCAATAGGGTCTAAAGACAGTCTACTTATTCCCAGCAATCTCCAGATGTCAACAATGGCCTCTGGCTTGTCGAGAGAAAAAGCTAGAAGTTCACTATCACATGTAAAGAGTTCGATGGGAAGTCTTCTATAGAGAGTTGTTGACTGAAGTGATTTCTCAACTGCCAGTCGATTGTCTTCTGACATTTTGTTGAGTGGAAGTGCTTCCTCAGCACGACGTCTTGCATGTCGGCTTGAACTTCCCCAATCAGTGCCAAGTATAGAAAGTTTTTTTTGTGGAGAAGAGGCTTGTTCTTGGGATGCAGCGTGACAAACAGTGTTGTTTGTCCATTGAGCGCATACGAAAATAAAAAGAAAAGAAGCAATCGTTGGCGTTGTTGCCGTGACGACGCTGCGATGCAGCGTTTTCTGCATAAGTTGTCCCCCCTACCAAGACCCCCGTGACGTCAGTCAGCTCGTTTTACACACCTCTGACGTATCTTCGTTTTCGGATGTTTCAGGCCATAGGGGCCAATGAAAATCCGGAATAATTCGGCATTCCTACGCATCCTTTGTATTTTGACTGGATGAATGAGGTCTTGGCTCAAGTCATCCTCATCTCTATGCTCTCCCCTCCGCGATTCCCTGATGTTTTGTGAATAAGCGAACCCATCACTCCTCGAAGGCAGCCATCTTCTTTTTCTTATGTCGGATCACCCTGAGGATATTGCTGCAGCTCGACAAGGAACGAAAGGTTCCTCGGGAAAGAATGGTCATTTGCGACTCCGTAAAGAGAACAATACGGATCATGGCAAGAGTTTGTTGAGCCGTCTTATGGTCGCTTGGGCAGAGCAATGTCTCGCAAGGCCTTGGCTCATCGTGACGATCGCTGTGCTTACAGCGGTACTTGCTGGCGTGTGGACTTCAGGATCTCTAGGTTACAAGGTCAGCCGTGTTGATCTCCTTGATCCGAATAGTGAATACAACAAGTTGTGGATCGATTATATCCATGAATTTGGTGAAGATGATGATGCGGTCGTTGTTGTTGAAGGTGTGAATCGGTCTGCAACAGTTGCAGCTCTAGAAGATCTTTCACAGCAACTTGCACAGACGAGCGACCTCTTTTACTCAATTCTCCATGAGGTTGATCTCACACAAATTCGAGCCAAAGGCCTTCATTACGTTTCTCCAAATGATCTGGCCTCAATAGACCGATTTATAAGTCGTACAGAACCTGTTCTCGCTGGAGGTTGGAGTCAACTGAAGGTTGGCACGATGGTTGGTGGCTTAGCAGCGACCGTTGTTTCCGGACAGCAGTCTCAGATGCAACACGATGAGCCACCAATCCAGACGCTTGAGCGATACAGTGAAAGCCTCCTCGCAAGTCTCGAAGCTGCGGAAAGAGGTCGTCTAAATGAAATTCTGCCGGAGGACTATGTTTCACCGTGGCCAAGTATGCCCGGAAGCCTTTCGACGCTTCGTGATCTTTCGAGTCAATACCTTTTGGCAAAAGAGGGAAAACTTGGTTTCGTATTGTTACGTTTGGCTAAAGAGGAAGAAGGTTTTGCTGGTGCTTCTGTAGCAACCGACACCTTAAGGAAAGAAATTGAGGTTGTTTCAAAGCGACATGGAGACGCAACGATAGGACTTACTGGATTGCCAGTAATGGAAGACGATGAAATGCGTTCGAGCCAGCAGTCAATGGTTTGGGCGAGTGGTTTGTCTCTTGCGGCTGTTGCCATTGTCATCGTAGCTGGCTTTGGAGGCATTCGGCACGCACTGATGGCAAATGGTGTTCTTATAATCGGTATGGCATGGGCTTTCGCATGGGCTACGGGCAGTGTTGGTCATCTCAATATTCTGAGCGTGACATTCACAGTTACAATGATCGGCGTGGGCATTGATTATGGGACCTACTACATAGGTCGATACTTGGCAATGCGTCGCGAGGGTCTTGGCTGTGATGCTGCCATTATTGAAACGAGCCGTTCTGTTGGCCCAAGCATTTTGACTGGTGCGGTCACAACATCAATCGCATTCTTTTCTGCAGCATTAACAAGTTTTGTTGGTGTTGCTGAGTTAGGGCTGATTGCTGGAGGCGGTATTCTGCTTTGTTGTGCTGCCGAACTGATGATATTGCCAGCAGTCATTGCAATCATTGACCGAAGCCGGTTCGGCCGAAAAATCCCTGAGCCTGTCCCAGTACACCGTTGGTTACGGCCATTTGCGCAGCACCCGCGATTTGTGTTGCTGGCAGCAGTAGCTGGAATACTTGCGCTGAGTTCCGGAATTCATGATCTTGAATACGACCACAATTTACTGAATCTTCAGCCTGATGGGCTCGAGAGTGTTGAAATTGAAAAGAAACTGCTTGAAGAGTGTGATCAGAGTGTTTGGTATGCACTTTCGATCGCTGACTCCCGTGAGGAATTGCTTGCGAGGAAGGAAAAGCTTGCCAAGTTATCCACAGTGGAGCGAGTCGATGAAATCGCGTCCCTTCTTTCTGGAGACGAGGAAGTCAAGACACCACTTATTACTCGAATAGGTGAGCGATTGGAGCAGTTGCCAGAGCGGCCGCCACAGATTCCACTCGACCGCCTTGATGCTCTTGGTGAATCGCTTGGGTGGGCACAGGTCGAAGCAGCAAGGCGGCCTGGTGGCATGAGGGCTGCCTGGCATCTGGAACGAGCCCGTGATTGTCTCAGACGAATGAGGCCTGAAGAATGCTATCAGGCAATAGCTACGTTTCAGCAACGTTCTGCTGGTGAACTTTTAAGCCGCCTTCATGCACTGAGTGCAGTGTCCGATCCAGTCGCTCCTTCACTCAACGATTTGCCAGAAAGTCTTGTTGATCGGTTTGTTGGTTCGAGTGGAAAGCACTTACTGAAAATTTATGGTCGGGGTGATATCTGGAACTTCGAAGCGCTCAAAAATTTTGTTGGTGATGTTCGTAGCGTTGATCCCAAAGCAACAGGTAATCCACTTCAAGCATATGAGGCATCATTAGAAATGAAGAGGAGTTATGAGCAGGCTGCCCTCTATTCACTCATTGTTATCATTGCAATTTTGTGGATAGACTTTCGAAGCCTGACTCACTCTTTACTCGCGGCATTGCCACTTGCGGCTGGCATGGCTCTTACACTTGGGCTTATGGGTCTTCTCGGGATTGATTTGAATCCTGCAAACCTCATCGGTATTCCACTGATCCTTGGGATCGCCGTCGATTATGGCGTTCATATTGTTCACGATGCGTTAGAGCGTCCCGGTAAATATAGTATTAGTGCCTCGACAGCAAATGCGGTATTAGTTGACGCGCTGACAACAATTCTTGGATTCGGTGCACTCATGGTTGCCAGTCATCGTGGGCTCGAAAGTCTTGGCCGACTCCTCACACTTGGTGTGACAATGTGCACCCTAACATCACTCGTTCTTCTTCCAGCAATCCTCGGCATTTTACGGCCTGGATCGGCAGAAATGGATGAAGATCAGCACGATACTGAGGACGCCGAAGTATTTGCCCTTACCCCCTTCGATGAGTGCCGGCAGGCAGCGTAATACGTGATCGTAATAGAAAGTAATTTCCTATGGTATTTCCCACGCAGTATTTTTTTCGTTTTGTATGCCTAGGACTGGTTGTCGGTTTTTTGTTTGGGCCGCAAGACGTTGTTGCTGACGGTGTTATGAATATTGCTATGGAGGATCAATTCCAAACTTCTTGTGAAACAAGAGCATTTTTGGGTGATGTTGTGATTTTGGTTTATGCAGAACGTCATGGTGCAGAAAAATCGCTTCAACTAGGACGGAAACTTCATCTCCATTTTCATCCAACAGCAGATGCCGTTTCTGCGGATGCCTGGTCACAGCAGCCCGTTCGAGGAATCATGGGTTGGCCTTCAGGTGTGCCGTTGCCAGACGTCCGCGTTATTCCTGTGGCGTCGCTTACGGAAGTGCCGAGGGCACTTAAACCAGTTGCTCGAGCTCGAATACGGAAGGACTCGCCAACGGTCCCGCTCTGGCTTGATTTCGAAGGATCACTTGAGCGAATGTTTGGGATCATTCCAGGGGAGCCCAATGTTGTAGTATTGAACACAGAAGGGCAGGTTCACTCAGTATTC
>JABHNP010000258.1 GCA_018694455.1 Planctomycetaceae bacterium
CAACGAATCCTGGCACTTCCTTCCTTTCCAGAAGCTTATCAATCCGCATCTCGATACGAGTCAGTTGCGGACCCTCCTCCGGCGCAACGAATGTATATGCGATGCCCTCACGGCCCATGCGTCCTGTTCTGCCAACGCGATGAACGTAGTCATCACAGAACTCGGGGATGTCGTAGTTAATGATGTGTGAAACACCTGATACATCAATACCACGGCCAACAACATCGGTTGCCACTAACACCTGAATCTGACCGTCACGGAATTGCCGCATCACACGATCTCGCACATTCTGGGCAAGATCACCATGAATACACGCAACACTTGTCTTTTCGTTTTTCCTGTGTCGCTGGAGCCGCTCATGAATTTTATCGGTCCCTCGTTTAGTTCGACAAAACACAATAGCCTGCCGGGGCTGTTCTTGCTCAAGTACTTTTTCGAGTAACTTAAACTTACGAGTGGGATCCACCGTGAAATAAAACTGCTCAATTGTCTCAACGGAAAGTTCATTCGTCGAAAAGTCGAGTATCTCAGGATCTCGCATATATCGAGTTGCTAATTTTGCTACAGGAGGAGGAACAGTAGCGGAAAGAAGCAGCGTCTGTCGGCTCTGAGGACAGCGACGAAGAATTTTTTCTATGTCTGGACGGAAACCGATATCCAGCATGCGGTCCGCTTCATCAAGTGTTACAAGTTCTAATTCACTCAATAAAAGCGTACCCCGACTCATGTGATCAAGGACTCTGCCCGGTGTTCCGACGACAACTTCCGGGTTCTTCGCGAGCTTATCGATTTGTCCTTTAATGGGCTTTCCACCGTACACGGCAACACACTGCATTTTTGAACCTGCAGCGAGTTTTTCAAATTCATCACGAACTTGGACGGCTAACTCACGCGTTGGCACCATAACAAGAGCCCGCGCACCACGACCTCTTCCGGGACTTTGAGTTAATAACTCGAGTATCGGAAGCACGAACGAAGCAGTCTTTCCTGTACCAGTTCGGGCCTGTCCCAATACATCAACACCAGCGATGGCTCTGGGGATAACGCCAGCCTGAACAGGAGTTGGCTGAGAATACCCCGCTCGATCCACTGCCTGCAGGGTGGTTGGTGAAAGTCCAAGGGTTGCAAATCCTCCACCTTTATTTTCAGTATCGGCGGGCCCCGTGGGTGCCTTCGCAACAGACGGCGCCGGCATTTCTTCTCGCCGGTTCTCCCGGCTATCCGTGCCCTTGGAAAAATTTTCAGCAGCAGGGCTACGCCGCCGGCGACGTCGCCGAGGCTGTTCTTCACTCGTCACTCGGAACCTTCTCTCATGTGAATTGCTCTCTTCATTATTGTGCAAGCCACAATGAGCAGCCGGGTCTTACTACGCCAAATCTGACAAGACGCCCATTTTCGTTCAGGGGACTTCTTCAGCGGGAACATCCGGCTCATGGAGAGCAAAGTACTTCAAATCTCTTATTTTTAGAGACACTACCATACAAACGAACAGTACGCAATTCGAGCTATTTGGCTGCTTTATCTCAAGTACGCAGATGTTTTGATGATCAGTACGTGAATGTTGTTACAGAACCTGCGTTTCGGAAGCCCTCAGGTGACGGTTCCTGTGAGTCTGCTTGAAAGAAATTGGCTTACCGGTCAAAAAACTTTTTGATTGCCCAGACAGTTGCTGCCCTTCCAGCACGAGCAATCGACCTGGTGAGCGGTATTCGTTTAGGACAAACCGCAACACAATTCTGTGCATTACCGCACATCTGAATACCACCCCGACCTGTAAGGGCCTGCATCCGCTCATCTGCATTCATGCTGCCCGTAGGATGACCATTGAAAAGCACAGCTTGACTTATTGCATGTGGCCCAAGGAATTGTTGGTCATACGCTGTCTGCTTCCGTATATCAAAGTCATCGTCAGTTTCTTTTTCACGTTGAATGGTTTCAATTTTATTAAATTGGGGGCAGGCTTCCATACAACATCCACAACTGATGCATGTAGTCAGTGGATATGCATCTTCTTGTTCTTCTGGAGAAATCCGTGGGCCCGGACCATGGTCGTATGAATCATCCACTGGCACCCACGCCTTCACTCGCTCGAGTGAATTGAAAATCCTACCTCGATCCACACTGAGGTCACGAACGACTGGAAATTTTGTGAGTGGCCTGAGCTCAATTTCACCAGGCGTCTCCTCGAACAGGTTATCAACAAGCGAAGAGCAAGCCATTCTCGCACGGCCATTAATCAGCATTGCACAAGATCCACAGACTTCTTCGAGACACGCACAGTCCCAGGCGACCGGCGGTACTTTTCGCCCATCCTGAGATTTCGAAATTGCAGCAATCCGTTGGAGCACGCTGATAACGTTCATGTTTGGCTCGTAGGGAATTGCAAATTGCTGCCAGTAGCTTTCTTCAGCTGGTGCATCTTGTCGCAAGACCCGGACACGAATTTCCTGCGGAGCTAGTTTTCCTTTAGGTTCGGCCTCGGGACTCGTTGTTGTCGATGCAGTAATCATAGTCACTCCCAATTATCAATGGATGCAAAGGGTATCTTAAAAAATACCGTACGGTTACCCGACTGTCGCGGGCTCAACCGCCTTTTCTGTTCGTTCTTTCCAAACCTGCTCAATGACCTCACCACCAACAAGCCCATAAAGGCGGGGCCGTGGTGGAATAAGCGTTGTATCAATATCCTCATAAGTTATGACCGGGTGCCCATCATCACCATGAACACCAATCGTCGACTTGAGCCACTTTCGGGTGTTTGCCTCAAACCGATCGCACCAACGCTCTGCCTCCGCTTTTTGTTCCGCTGGCTCAGTTGCCGCAATACCTGGCATTGAGAAGTCCGGTTTATAGTGAGCCCCGCGACATTCATCACGAAGTAGGGCACCCTTCAGAATGAGTTTCGCAAGCGGAAACATGTCACCAACTGATTTAGTAAATACAACATTTTGATTCGTCCAGTTTCCGGTATCTGACAGACTGCAGTGCTCCCAGACGTTTTCTAGTTGACATACTTCGTCATACGCCTGAGACAACTGATCATTCCGCCTTACCACGGTCGCCGTTCGAGTCATAATATCACCAAGTTGTCGATGAATATCATACGGATTCGATTCTCCCGCTGGACGAGACAGAATTGCTTGGTGACGCTCTTCCTGCCTTTTCACCGCTGCAACAAAATCAGGGCTTGTCTCATCGCGAGTATTTTTCTTTGCGCCGGCAATGACACCTGAGGCACAGAATAGACCACTAAAAATACACGACAGCAAAGAATTCGCACCGAGTCGGTTTGCACCGTGGTATTGGTAATCACATTCTCCAATAGCGTACAGACCGGGAATGTTCGTCTGCTGATTACGAGGGGACCCTTCTAGCAGACCCCCGGTTTCACTTTTTTCATAATCGACCCAGAGCCCGCCCATCGAATAGTGAACCGCGGGGAAGATTTTCATTGGGGCTTCACGAGGATCAACACCTTGGAATTTTTCATAAATTTCAAGAATACCACCTAACTTCCGATCGAGTGTTTCCCTCGGAATATGTGTGAGGTCGAGGTACACACAGAGACGATCCTTTTCCACAGACAATCCGTCGGTCGTGCAGATATCAAAAATTTCACGGGTTGCGATATCACGGGGTACAAGGTTCCCGTACTCAGGATATCGCTCTTCAAGAAAATAATATCGTTCCGCTACTGGAATATCTTTTGGGTCGCGAGCATCTTGAGCTTTGCGTGGAACCCAAACACGACCACCTTCACCTCGAGCACTTTCGCTCATGAGCCGAAGTTTGTCAGCTCCCGGAACCGCTGTTGGGTGAACCTGTATAAACTCTGCATTCCCGTATTTCACTCCTGCCTTATAGGCACGGCTCACAGCACTTCCGGTGCAGATCATTGACATGGTTGATCGGCCGTAAAGAAGCCCACAGCCACCCGACGCAAGAATAACGGCATCTGCAGAAAAGGCCTTGAATTTCATGGTCACCATATCCTGGCACACCGCACCAATGCACCGTCCATCGTCACCCATCACTGGCTCTAAGAAATCCCAGAACTCCCACTTCTTCACCCGGCCCTCGGCTTCCCAACGACGTACTTGCTCATCAAGTGAGTAAAGCAGTTGTTGCCCTGTTGTTGCACCAGCAAAAGAGGTTCGCTTGTACAGCGTGCCACCGAAACGACGCTGATCTCGAAAGCCCTCTGGCGTCCTGTTAAAAGGAACACCAAGACGGTCCATGAGATCGATAATGCGAGGCGCCCAATCTGCCATTTCTTTCACGGGAGGCTGATG
>JABHNP010000285.1 GCA_018694455.1 Planctomycetaceae bacterium
AGGATCGGTGGCCATATTCCGAGGGTTAAGACGACAACAAAAACATTAAAACGTGTTAGTGCAGCCAGTCGGTGGAGGGTAAGGTTCCATTCGAGCCATGGCTGGTTTGCAGCGGCAATCAAGATGCCGCCGATTACCGCAACGAGAAACAGGGTGACAATCGGTGGCTGAAAAGCCAAGCCACCGACTATTCGACGGGAGAGAACAAGAATTGCGATGAAAAACGTTGTGCCTGCAACAAGGTAGCTCACCGCATTCGTTGCAAACAACTGGAATTCAGGGAGATGGCTCTCAGTTGCAGCAAATCTTTCCGATTGTACGTTTTGGAAGACAGAAGGCATGAACACGTTTCTGGTTAAGGAACGATTCGGTGGTTCATTGAATTACCAGGCGGTCTTGAGCGGATACCTCAAGTAAGGTGTCCGCCGCTATCTAGGACAGCGGGTTCACCTTATTCAATCTGCGACATTCCCAATGTTTTATCACGGCTGGTTATCTTAGGTTGCAGCAGTTGCTGCTGAAGCAGCTTCTGCCAATGCAGTTGCTTTGTCAGTTTTTTCCCAAGGGAATTCATCTCGTCCAAAATGTCCACCAGCTGCGGTTCGACGGAAGATAGGTCTTCGAAGGTCGAGGTGCTCAATAATGCCACGAGGTGTCAGCGGGAAGTGCTCTCGGATGAGTGAGCATAGTCGTTCATCATCGATTTTCCCACTGCCAGCCGTGTCAATATGGACACTGACCGGTTCTGTGACACCGATTGCATAAGCAAGTTGTAATTCACATCGGTCGGCCAGTCCTGCTGCCACAATGTTTTTTGCAACATAACGAGCCATGTATGCTGCACTGCGATCAACTTTCGTAGGGTCTTTTCCGGAGAACGCACCACCACCGTGCCGTCCCCACCCACCGTAAGTATCAACAATAATTTTCCGACCAGTTAACCCAGCGTCGCCGTGAGGGCCACCCACAACAAATCGACCAGTTGGATTTATATGGTATTTAATATCACTGATATCAAGATCATTCGGCAGTTCTGGTTTGATAATTTTTTCAATGATGTACGACTGAATTTCTTCATTTGTAACATGTGGAGCATGTTGCGTAGACACAACTACGGTATCAATTCGAATAGGTTTGTCTCCATCATATTCAACGGTGACTTGGCTCTTTGAGTCGGGTCGAAGCCAGTCTACATCTCCGTTTAGGCGTGCATCAGCGAGACGATTCAAAATACGATGTGACAGGGCGATCGGTAGTGGCATCAGTTCCGGTGTGTCGTTGCAGGCATAACCAAACATGAGGCCCTGATCACCGGCTCCTATGTCTTTGCCTTTGTCAGAATCTTCATTAACACCCATGGCAATGTCACCGCTCTGCTTGCCAACCGCAACTAGCACTGAGCAAGTGTCCGCGGAGATACCCATTTCGTCGTCCGTATAGCCAACTTCTCGAATGACATCACGAACAACTTGTTGATAATCGATAGTTCCTCGAGAGGTTATTTCACCGGCAATGACAGCGAGGCCTGTTGTGACGAGTGTTTCGCAAGCAACACGACTGTTGGGGTCTTGGGCTAGGAAGGCATCGAGGACTCCGTCCGAAATTTGATCCGAGAGTTTGTCCGGATGTCCCATGCTGACCGATTCGCTTGTAAAAAGATACTTGCCGCTAGCCACTTTTGATGCCTCATGCAGTTAAGGTAAGGAAAACAATCTCTGCCCAGTACTATTCAACCGTCATCCATAGTATCCGGAATTTTGGCCAAACAGACAACCGTCAGGATGAAATCGCCGGGAGGAACTCTAAAATCCGTTTTGCGGTCAGCATCGTTCCTCCCCGGTTTGTTTCAATAACTTTCTTGGCGTTTGCCCCAAGTGCTCTGGAGAATGCCGGATCATCAAGGCATTGAGCAACAAATTCTGTAAGTTCTTCGCCGTTATGAATGACGACAGCAGCCTCTGCTTTGAGTAGTGTAGAAACTTCATGGTGAAAGTTTCTGGTGTGTGGGCCAAAGCAAATTGCGGCTCCGTGCGCAGCCGGCTCAAGCATGTTTTGGCCTCCACGAACTCCATCGAGACTGCCACCAACAAAAGCCACTGTCGCGAGCCCCCACAAGGCTGCGAGTTCGCCGGTAACATCTACTAAAAGAATAAATGATCTCTTGGGTGGTGGGATTGCCTGGCCGTTGAGAGTGCTGCGGTAATACATCGGTATGTGGCGGGCATCTGGTTGACGTAATCGTTTCGCTAGCGAATCTGCAAGTCGGCGGCATCTTTCAACGTGTCGAGGGACGAGGATGAGTTTAAGGTGTGGATGTATCTTCTGTTGTTGTAGGAATGTCTCAACTGCTAGCATTTCTTCCGGGTTCTGAGTGCTGCCTGCAACAAAAATAAAATCATCATCGTCGATACCGATGATTTTTTTGAGTTGCTTGATCTCGTCTTTGTGTTGGTCGCCATTGATGCTGTCAAACTTCAACGATCCAATAGTTTCTACAGCTGGAGCCCCAAGGGTTTTAAAACGCTCTGAATCCTCCTGGGAGCGAGACAATACAAGCGATACTCGCTGTAGCATTGTGCCTGCAAAACATCGTATCCTGCTGTACCCTTGATAACTACGTTGGCTCATACGGCCGTTCACAACAAGGACAGGAATCCTATATTCTTCTGCAATACGCAGCAGGTTTGGCCAAAGTTCCAGTTCGCCGAGGACAAGCAAGTCGGGCCGGACTCGGTCCAGAGTTTTTTTGATCGCCCAGCTAAAGTCGAGGGGGCACGGAAAAACATGGTCTTTCTGATGACCTCGTGTTGCAACTTCAAGCCCGGTCGTTGTCGAGCTTGAGAGAACACAGTCGACGAGCTGTTTTTTAAGCCGGGCTTGCTTTTCGAGTTCACCGATCAGGGTTCGGAGGAGTTGAATTTCACCAACACTAACGCCGTGAAGCCAAATTCGGCAGTGGTCTCGTGGGCAATCTGCTACGTAAATCCGACCAGTGATTCTTTCTCGAATTGCAGCAATAGGACGTTTGTTCGAAATTTTTCGCCAAATGACCCATGGTAAGGCAGCAATGCCCACCAGCAGATAGAGCAGGTTTAGGGCTATCACTACACCTCACCTAGTCAGCCAGCTGACGCGCTTGCGGAGCGGGCACAACAGTTCTTGTATTTTTTGCCACTACCGCATGGGCACGGATCATTTCTTCCAACTTTTTGCCCGCTGTTGCGAATTGGCTGGATTGGACCAGCTTCGCTGCCATCAGAAAATGATCTTTCTGGCTGCTCAAGCTGTGCGGCCGAAGGTGTGTCCTCATGGATTGCAGCCGTTTCTCGCCAAGTACTCCGCAGAGCATCTTCTTCGACCTGTTCGATGCGGTATACGATGTCGATGACACGTTCATCAATGCCGCTCCACATGAGGTCAAACGTCCGCATACCTTCCCGCTTATATTCAACCTTCGGGTCAACTTGGGCATATCCACGAAGCCCAACACTACTTCGTAGATGATCCATTGCGAGGAGGTGGTCTTTCCAAGCATTATCCAGAATTTGAAGAAGTACCGCCCGCTCCATTCGCTGCATTTCAGTTCGGGGTGAATGAGGCTGTTTGTGGCGACGAGTGCTCGCTGCATTGAGTGTTTCCTTGAGTTGATCAAGGCTCGTCACTGATAGCGATGCTTCGTCAATGGATGAGTCGAAACGATTCTGGGCCCATGTCAAAAGACCCTCACGGTCAACTTTCTTTGACCCATCGTCTTGGCGACCGGTGAAATGGGCTAATCCTACGAGTACCGGATACTCAATCTCTCGCCTTTGATAT
>JABHNP010000125.1 GCA_018694455.1 Planctomycetaceae bacterium
CCAAAGCATCAAAACTGGAACCGGGTGTACCGTTGCTGACAGCTGGTTTGCCTCTGGTGCCAGTCCGTCAGAAACTACAATTGATGGCAAAAGAGCATCACTGCATGAAGCAATAAACATAGCTGCAGAAAGACTACTTTCAGCGCATCAACCGCTTCTAACCGGCCTTGCTTCAACAACACTCGATGCTATTCAGACTGCCTGCCGTATAGCTGACTACATTAACGCAGCTGTTGATGCAAATGCACATGACAACTCATGCCTCACCGCCCCTACTGCAGTTCGTGTCGGTAAAGTCAGCGCAGACTTTGAGGAACTACGCGATCGTGCCGACCTAGCTATCTTCTGGGGTGTCGATCCATTTATAAAGTCTACTCGCTTCATAGAGCGATTCCTTCAACCTAAGCTACAAGATGGAAGTCGTCGCATCATTAGTGTAGGGATAACACCGACGCTCCCACCATCTTTACACAACCTTCACTTTCCAGTTCCGGAAGACCAACTCGTGAGTCTTGCTCGGCTTGTAGATGCTCAACTTACACATAAAAGAGCTGGGAATTCATCTTGTGATCTACACAACATTGCAAATCAACTCAAAAAATTAATTGGTGCTGCTCGTTGCGTAGGTTTCGTTTCCACACCAACAACTGAAACAACGGGCCTCGTGAACTGGAGTCTCTCACAACTTATCCGATCACTCGCACATCAGAAGCCTTGCTTTGAAATACCCCTGAAGCAAATGATATCTCTAGAAGGCGGAAACCTTGCCGGCGCTAGTGCCGTTTGCACATGGCGATTTGGATCATCCGGGGCAATTCCACTTGCATCCAGTTCTGGAAGCATGTTTCTTCCGGCAGAGGCTGATGCTCAGCGTTTAATAAAACGAAATGAAGTTGATTGCATTTTTATTGTTGGACGGATACCGCCTCAAATCAAAGAATTGTTAAATAAAAGTTCTGACCCAAAAACTATTATTCATATTACTGATGAGTCGAATCAAACAATGCTTGAAAACAGTGTTCAGCTCTGTTGCGCTAGCCTCAGCGATTCGACCAAGGGCAGCATGCTGAGGTCGGATGGCAGACTCATCTCATTACGACCATTTATGCCTGCTGACGTTCCCTCCATTCAAAATATTTTAAACCAGTTACTACACCGTATAGCAGCCGATGTTCGCAATGAGGGGTCGACATGATTGAAGTAGCCTCCTCGACATCTCCTTCAGCAATTCATGATCCGTTCGTTCTTGTTGGCGGAACTGTTCATGATCCCAGAAACGGAATTGATGGCAGCCCAAGTGACATCTGGGTTGAATCGGGGCAAATAGTAAGCACTCCAAAGGACACCACCCGATTTCGTCGTATTGATACGTCTGGTTTGATCGTTATGCCCGGAGGTGTTGACCTGCACAGTCATATCGCAGGGCCAAAAGTAAATATCGGCCGTCACATGTCACCGCAACTAAGCTCTCATCGTCGAAGCGATAACCAACCCAGCGCTGTTCCAACAATTCATGCTACCGGGTCACTCTACGCGTCACTCGGGTACACCACAGTTTTTGATGCAGCCATAACAACAAGCGCAGCTCCACTTGCTGCAATAGAGTTACGTGACCTACCTATCCTTGATAAAGGTTTTTACTTACTTGCAGCCGATAATACAGAACTTCTCTCCACTCTTGACGCCGGTGACCCTCATCTTATTCAGCGACACATTACTTCCATTGTGCGTGCAGGTACCGGCTGGGGGGTCAAAGTGGCAAACCCAGGTGGTGGTGCATTTTGGAAAAATAGTCGTGGAGACCATCATGATCTCGACACGCAACTCCCTGGAAGAAACCTAACGAGTCGAAAACTTCTTGAAAGACTGGCAACGGGTGTTCAAGCTGCAAAGCTACCGCACCCACTTCATATCCACACCTCTCACCTTGGCTTGCCAGGAAATTGGCGGATGCTTTATGAAACAATGAAGACCCTAGACGGCTTACCGGCGCACCTTGCCCATGTACAATTTCATAGCTACACGGGTGGCAATCTTGATTCGGGTACCTTCGGGTCCGGAGTGACACAGCTTGTGAATCAGTTCCAACAAAATAAAACTCTTACCATCGATGTAGGACAGATTCTCTTTGGTGAAACCGTTGCCATGACTGGTGATCCAGAAGCAGCCGAGCACCTTGCAAATACAACCGGTACTCCTTGGAGCTCTCATGACCTTTGGCTTGAGGGTGGCTGTGGCGTTTTACCTATTCAGTACAAGGAAAAAAATCTCATCCATTCGTGGCAGTGGGCAATTGGGCTCGAATGGTTTCTATCGGTTGATGACCCTTGGCGAGTTGTGCTCTCAACTGACCACCCAAATGGTGCTCATTTCACGGCATACCCTGTACTTATGCAACTCCTTGGTGACGAAGCCTTTCGTCGAGAAGCCTTTCGTCGCATTCATCCCATCGTCCAGAAACGTTCACCTCTAGCATCTCTTTCTAGGGAATATTCGATCCAAGAATTATGTATTATTACACGAGCTGCTCCAGCGAAAATCGCTGGCCTGCCTCGGAAAGGTCATCTTGGTATCGGTGCAGATGCGGACATAACTGTGTATAGACCCAATCAGCAACTTGCTAAAATGTTTGCACTACCTGCCGCCGTTTACAAGTCCGGGAAACTTGTGAACGAAAATGGACATTGTCGCAGCGAAACTACCGGACACCACTTAACAGCATTCCAGATGAGCTGAGGCAACACAGCTTAAAGCTCTAATGATTCCAGCAACTTGGACACCGACACGTTCTTATTAAATTGCTTAACTGCTCTTTGTCGACCGACATTACCCAAATGTGCTTGTAATTTTTTATTTTCAAGGATTTCAACCGCCCGGCGAGCAAATTCACTTTCTGGTAATGCAGGCACTAGAATACCGGCCTCACTGTCGCCGAGCATTTCGTGACTCTGTGGTGTATCGATTGTTACAGATGGGATACCATGCGCGAAACTCTCGAGAAAGCATCCGCCGTAAGCAACATGCCCTGGTTGAAGTACAAGCTCTACGTGCCGAAACAAAAATGGCAAGAGTGGCTGATTCTGAAACCAATGAATTGAACCATCAACTTCTTCGACCCAGGCACGTCGTTGGAGGCGTTGGAAAAGCGGTCCGCTGCCGACAACTATGTGCTCTACATCATTTTTCGCGACTGCCATTTGATCAAATCCCCAAATAAGCCTGTCTATCCGTGATGTCGAAATCAGTGGTGCAACACATAGTGTCCATATTTTTTTTGAGTTCAAGCCGATTTGGAAAGCCACCTGATCTCGATCTATCAGCTCATCAAAAGCAACTGCTGCAGGAGGCACCACACAAGCGGATTCCAAAGGCTTCATTCTTTCAGAAGCGGTCAGAATCCACTCGCCTGCCACAATGACTTGATCAGCTTGTGCAACCATTGTTGCTTCTATCATCGTGCGGGGAGGGCATGATAACTGCTGGATATATCGCCACGAATAGCGAGAACGTCTCGACAGCAGTCTCAAACTTCCAACAATAAATGCCGTTTCAATGCTCCATCCAATGACCATCTGAGGTTGCTCACTCCGTATGATTGCAGCAACCTCGGGAATTACTGAAAAATGTACTGCTGGCCTTCGACTCACACCGTACACCGCAGCACCTAGTCTTTTAAGGCGTACTGCAAGACCACGACCCGAAGACACTAGAACAACGCATACCTGATATCCAGCAGCTAGAATTGAAGCAACGGCAATTTCAATCTGGCGGCCGTTTCCTATGGGATCGTAATCACTGGTAATCAGCATGATTGTTGTTTTTGAATGACTTCGCATCTTCGATCAAAGCTAACTTGGCTAGCGTGTTCGACAATCAAGCAAACACAATAAGGAGTTCCACTGATTCAAGGACCTACTGGCACATCAATCAGACAAATTTCAGGCAAATTACGCCACGCACCGTTATGGTCTAGGCCATACCCAACCACAAACACATCTGGAATATCAAAACCAACATAGTCTGGTTGCATAACAACCTCTGTTCTACTCTTTTTTCGCAGGAGAACGAGTGACTTCACTGAGGCTGCACCTCGGGCGTATATCGCCTCAACTAACGCAGTCATTGTACGCCCCGTATCGAAGATGTCATCGACAAGTAATACGTGCTTCTGAGACACATCTGGCAACAGATCCAAGTGAAGATCGAGTTTTCCAGGCGTTGTTCTGAGCCCTCGATAACTACTCGCCGAGACCATTCCCACCTCTATAAATCCATCAAGTCTACGTAAAAGATCTGCGACGAGCATGATGCTTCCAGTTAGAACACCGACGAGAACTAGTCTTTGCTCGCCTCGTTCACCTTCTACAAGGTGAGCAAGTCGATCGATACCCTCAGACAATTCTTCACGAGACAGTAAAACTTCCATTATGATCTCCGTACACAGTAAACCAAACCGTGTTTTTATTAGAATGTCATGGCGACGCATTAAAACATTACCCGATCTATCAAGAATACAAAATCCCACATGGCACCAAACTTCTCTACCAATTGGTCATGTTATTCAGTTGCCGGTCATACATGTGAACTCTTTCAACCGCCCACTGTCGTGGTACCAGGTCGGGTAATTATTTATCTTCATGACCTACAGGAAAGATCACCAACCGCTTTCCCTTCGCTTCAAAAAGCACTCGAATCTACAGGCCTCCCAATCCTCGTACCACACATAGGACGCACCTGGTGCCTTCAGCAACAATTGATGCGGTTTGATACCAAGATAAGTGCCGAAGATTACATTCTTGGACCTATTTTGGATGAGTGTGCTCGCCTCACTGGCGGTGCTTCCGGAGGGATCGGTTTACTGGGCTGTGAAATGGGAGGTCAGGCGGCACTTCGGCTGGCTTATCGACATCCCGGGAAATTCCCGATAGCCGCCGCAATCACACCAGCCATTGATTTCCATCTTGGTATGCAGCGCGGACACGAGTGGGAAGACGGCGAACTTTTCGATACGCTCTGGGAGATTTTCGAGGAACCTGAGCAGGCACGACAAGAAACTGCCATTCTTCACGTTCATCCACTTAACTGGCCACGTCACCAGTGGTTTGCAAGTAGGGGCACTAATGAGCGTTGGCACGATGGTGCTGTCCGCCTTAGTAGTAAATTAATTGCACTTGGTATTCCTCACACCGCAATCCTCGAGACAAACACTGACGGTGATATGACTTCTCTTTTCATTCATGATGCTATTCAATTTATCATGGAATCACTCGATTCTGAAGCGAGACGTATCAGTTAGACACCGCCGAATTTCTGGCAACCAACACCGACTGGAATAACGTATCGCCCGCTGTACTATCGAGGAGCCCGAGGCATATTTGCTCCACCAATCTGATCCAAGTCAAGATATCGAGCATCTTTCACTTCGACACGATTATATTTTCGCCAATAAAGAATTTTTCCAGCGGATGCACTCGATGTCGGTCCCCCTACACGCTCTTGACGAAAAAGCTGGGCATCACTCCTTCCATCTCCCTCGAAAACAAGAAGATCTTTTGACTCACTAAACGAAAGCCGTGCACTTCGTGCAGTAAAAGAATCACCTTCAACGAGTACGTTCCCGCCAGCTGACAATTCGACTGTTTGGCCCGGCACTCCTGGAACAGAGGGCGTCTGGCCAATACCCAGAGTATCGCTTGTCACCGCGATGGCTTTATCGGGCAACCCTTTCGGATCATGAAGATCAAGACTACCTTCCCATGAATCCACAGGGCCCCAGATCGTTTCAACTCGTTGTTGAAACTCCATTTGCCGCTGATTCATATTCCCAGTAAAACCCCGCTGAAAATCAACACCGAGGAACGTCACGCCTGAATCCTCAGTTAAGTCACTTCCAGTTGGTTGCTGCTGAACTGGTTGCCCCGGCAACCCGGGAGCACCCACAGGAAGACCACCACCACCCCTGCGCACACTTGTCAGTCGGCCCGGACCTGTTCCGCGAACATCTCCTGTAAATCGGTCAAAAAAGAGATCTCGAACAAATAAATTCTCTACTGATTTTGGCTTTCCATCATCCTCAGACAGGCTCCGAATTCGAACGCCATTTCCACACGTAATCC
>JABHNP010000138.1 GCA_018694455.1 Planctomycetaceae bacterium
GGGCTCGTAGGCCTGTCCATTGATGCCATTGCCATCGATGTCCTCATTGATATTCTTCCGTTCATCGATGCTGATGATCTTGTTCTCTTGAAGAGCAATGACATCTATAACTTTCTTTCCGTTCCGCCATCCCTAACAAAAAATATTTATGGAGAAGAAGCTTTTGGCTTAACTATATTTTCAATATTCGGAACAGGTAAATTTGAACAATGGCAGCTTGCTTCATTGCTCATAGATGATTTACATGTGCCTGACTCGTTCTATCAACAAAATAGTTTTCTTAATCCAGCGCTGGCTGCGTATCGCATTTTCCTCTTTCCTCAGGATCTTGCTGTCTATCAACAGACCATGCGCAGCTACCAAAGAGTAGCCGAGAGTTCCGATTCATATGCTGCAAGACAGACTATTCTCAAAAATATAGAAGATGATTTATCGTCTGGCAGGCCGAAAGGATTTATGACGGCATATCTGATACCAGCGATCGGCAAAGCCATCGAGAATGTTGAAAAGGCGAGAATGCGACATACAACCGCTTTGGTCGCTATTGCTGCCACAGAGTTTCGGGTGGCACACGACAACCTTCCAGAGAAAGCAGACTCGCTCATACCTGATTTTCTTCCATGCCTTCCAAAAGATACTTTTCACGATACATCGTGTGTACGTTATTCAAGGAAGGATGATGGTGTAGCCATCTACTCCGTTGGGCCAAATGGCAAAGATGATGGCGGGCCAGGTCCTGAAATGAGGAAAGCTCAAACGAACAACGATGATGTGGGTATTTTCCTTCGACAATCACCTCCTGTATGATCCAGCCGGAAAGAAGGACCTCTACGATGTGTATTCTATTACTAACTTATCGCCACATTCTTTTAGCTCTGTGTGCACTTGCCTTGGTTGGCACCTTGCCTGCATCAGCAAAGACTGTAACCGACATACCAACACACCTTCTTGGTGATTGGGACATCGTTATGGCAAATCAGTGGGGCAAGGAAGAGCGTGGATTGATAGCGCTTCGAAAAGTCCCGGTTCACGCCTGGGTGCAAGTAACTCGTGAGAAGATACTCGTGCTTGGTCGCGAGCCAAACTCAGACATTGACTTCGTTGAAGGAGAATTTTTCGTTACTTTTTTTGGCAGCGGGACACCTCACAAAATCAATCTTCGACAGGTAAAAACTCTCCCCGCATACGAACTGAAAGGGATTTTTCGAGCCGATTATAAGTCTGCAACAGTGACATTCGCTTGGGCCGGGCAGCCACGCCCTGAGGGATTTATTGATCCAACACCTGAGAATAAATATTATTCTTTCGAACTTCGTCGCCGACAAAAGAGCAAATAAATAACACTCTCGTTGATTCAGCGTGCGAATTACTCTGTTTCAACAACTGCAACAGGCAGGGCATTCCCAAAAAGCTCAAAGTCCCGATAGGTCCAAACTACGTCTTTATCTGGCGTCACCTCAATAATTTGAGGATTCTTTGGTCCCGCATGACAGTTCACAAACAACGTATTTCCATTCCGTAATCGCCGGACCTGCGTGACCCAAGCCAGCGTAATGCCCGGGAGATCATGCTGATCAAGTTTCCAGACAATCTCCTTGTCCGGCGTTACCTCCAGCACGCTGTGGCCGTTGCCGGTTCCGATAAGCGTATTCCCATTTTCAAGTCGTACGGCAGAATAGACCTGATCTCCAAAGGCCTCCGGGCCATGCCCGGACTTTGGTTGCTTACCAAAAAGAGGGACGTCGAATTCCCAGATAACTTTTCCGACTGAATCGTATTCGCGGACCACACCGTCTTTTTCATGGGCAACAAGATAGGTTCCCGATGCTGTTTTTCTCACGTTGCGAGTATCTGAATGATGCGAGGGCGTATCGATGACAAGAGCAATATCTTTTTTTATCGCCCCATCGCTGTCTACTTCAAGGATGCGTGCTGGCCCAGATTCAACAATCATTGTGTCACCATTTGCAAGACGCTGAAACGCATGGACTTCAATTTTTTTGTTTGCATTCCCATTACTCGTCGCATCGTACTCCCAGACTTTTTGTCGACTCTGATCAAGCTCAATGATATGAGTCCACCCATCCTGGTAGAGAAGATGACCGTTCGGTAAACCGTGAATATCGTGAATGGCCCCGCACGGGACTTTCCATGCAACGCTTCCATCAGAGTTGACTTTTGCTAACGTTTTCTTGGATCCATCGGCAGCTATCAGAGAATATCCTGTGACGTTTGCAGGGCCCACTCGTGCTTTCTGCATTTCTTGCACGCCCAGGGATTGACCATTGTCTAATGGAAGGTCTTCGTGCCAGCTCACAAGCTGCTTACAAAGACGAGCCCGAACCTTTTCAAAATCTGCTGCAATATTGTTTTTTTCACCCGGATCTTTTTGTAAATCGAAGAGCTGTATGTTTTGTCCATCATAATCACACAGAAGCTTCCAATTGCCATCTCGAACCGCTAGATCAGGAAGCACTGTATCACCGAGTGCCTTATACATCTTTCTATCGGGTGGCCGCCGCCAATACATTGGACCATGACTCACTGATTGCTCACCGCGAAGTGCGGGTGAGACATCCATCCCATCAAATGGAATTTCTTCACTATGCTGGATTCCCGCAATCTCAAGAAGTGACGGCACAAGATCAAAGGCTGCAAAACATGACTCTGTATCAGTACTGCCACTCGCTTCTTGAGCAACTATTCCAGGACCCCAGACAATCAGTGGTGATCGAATACCACCTTCGTAGAGCGTTGTCTTCGCTCCCCGAAACGGTCCTGCAGAACCAGCACCTGGTTCTGGTCCATTGTCAGAACAGATAAGAATGAGCGTGTTTTGTGCGAGCTCTTTATCATTTTGAATATGTTCAAAAAGCACCGCAAGCTGCGTATCCATTGCCTCAAGAACAGCCCGATATTTTTCTTGCTTCCCTTCCTGCCACTGATCGGCCGGCGGCCAGAATGGGCTGTGCACGTCGTCAGGCCACAGATTGAGATAGAACGGCTTCTTGGCAGCGTCTGCCTCTTTGATAA
>JABHNP010000163.1 GCA_018694455.1 Planctomycetaceae bacterium
CTGAGCAGTATTTTTGGACAACCTGAGCAGTATTTTAGGACAACTAATTAAGAATAGAAATTCAATTCGACAGGGCCGAAGAATCCGTGTATAGTAAGAGACAGAGAGATTGATCTCTTAACAAAACAATTGATTCTTTTCGGCGGCTGTTCCCCCCCCAAAGACCCACACTTCTATAGCCGCTTTTGAGGCCTCGCAGTTTCCCCAATTGCGAGGCCTTTTCATTTAAATACTGCTGCTGCCGCCGCAAAACACGCCTTTTCATTCACGAAACTCGCGCCTTTGCTTAGACTGTCAGCTAGCGAATGAGGCTTGCCACGTACTTCGAGGGATATCTACATGCTACTTCTGGCCCACATGCCACTTCTGGCTGCTTCCATACGAAGAATGCTCTGGAACATGCCGGCGAGCTATGCAATTGGCGGCACGCTTGTGCTGATAACAATTGCAGCCCTTTTTGCAGCCTCACGCTGGTGAGCACTGCGTCGGATTCTTCTGTTGATTCACCAAAGATGGCTCGTGCGGAAACTACACTGGATACACTTGCGTGAGACTTGCAGGTGTTCCGTCACCGTACTGAGTCTTTGGCTGCACCGTTACCGTATACGACTTACCCAACAAAAAACCCAGCTGCCGGATTACGGGCTATCAGCAAACTGTTTCTGTTTGTTCTGAAGAATCAAGCGAAACTCTGTCAAACGCTCGGCAACATGCGGAAACGAAACAAGGTTTTTCTTTTCCTCAGGATCGTTATTGAGATTGTAAAGCTCCTCACCATCCGGCCACTTGCTGTATCGCCAGTTCTGATTGCGGACGGCATAACCCAACTTTGGTCCTCGAGTCACAACAGAGTAGGCAACCTTTTTTTTGCCACGACGTTCCGGATGATCAAGCAGCGGACGAAGGGACATACCTTGCAGCCCAACTGGTGGCTCGAGACCTGCCAGATCAACAAGTGTTGGATAGATGTCTACCAATTCAACCATCGCTTCTGACTGCGTTCCACCTTCCGTGAGACCAGGCACACGAACAAGAAATGGAACCCGAGTACCAATATCAAAGAGCGTCACCTTCCCCCACAAGAAATGCTCACCAAGGTGATACCCATGGTCAGATGTAAAAATAACAACGGTATCTTCCCAGTGCCCACTTGCCTTCAGTGCATCAAACACAATCGAAAGCTGGGCATCGAGAAACGAAATACACGCATGATACGCCTGCATGTATTCACGCCGAAGATCTGGATCTTCTTTCCCCAACTCAAACCCGAATGCTTCATACCGTTTTGAGATCGCTGTCTTGGGCAGAGCATCCCAGATTTTTGCCGGATACGAGAGTAGTGGGATTTCCTCTGACGGATACAGTTCAAAATATTTATCGGGCGCAAGAAAAGGCACGTGGGGCTTCTGAATACCACAGGCAATAAAAAATGGTTTTTCACCATGCGAATGATTATTCAGCCAGGCCGCTACCTGCCTCGCGTTCTTCCCATCTTTGTGTTGTTTATCAAGCAAACCGCTCCGACCATGGCCGGGTGGTGTCTGAGCATTTAACTTGGCTGCCACCTGCTTTTGCAGAGTCTTCCATTGCTTCCTGTTTTTGGCATCTTCAACAGGCCCATGCTCTTTTTCAAAAGCCTCTCGGGCAGCCCGCACAACTGGCAATTCATCATTGTCAAAACGAACATGTTCATTCCAGGCAACGTCACCCAATTCCTGTCGCGTTGAATGAAACACCTTGCCAGTACTTGCTGTCCAATAACCATGCTCTTTGAAAAACTCTGGCATGGTCACAGCATCAGGACACGCCTCACGAAGATCTATGGTGTTATTCAACACACCCGTTGCCTGCGGGTACCGACCCGTTAAGAACGAAGCCCGCGAAGGCCCGCACACAGGATACTGACAATAGGCGTTACGAAAGGTCATTGACTCGGCAGCAAGTCCAGCCAGCGTCGGAGTCTGAATGGCGTCGTACCCAGACGGCGAAACATGTGTGTTCAAATCGTCACACACAACAAAAAGAATATTGGTTTTTTTGTGACCTGTTTGCCGCCTCCCTGCCGGCCTCTCCCCGCTTGATTTACTGCCCACGTCTTTTAACGGCTTACTGTTGTCATTTATCGCATTTGTATACGGACGATGTACAGGACGTGGCACGTAGTTCCCCTGACCACGTTCCCAACGGAAGGTGTCGCCCTCTACAACCAAACTTTTCCGAGCATTGAGGTCTTCAATCGGCTTTGCGAACACCTCAGGGGCAACACTACGCAACTCTTCTTTTTTTGACTCAAAGGTTGGATCACTAGCCAGGTTCTCCCATTCATTGGGGTCAGTCTTCAGGTCGTAGAGTTCTTCACCATCGTCACCGTATCGAATGTATCGCCAGTCACGATTCATCACGGCGTATTCACCAGGATTCATATGCGGCAAAAAGACATCCCGATCATGTGCTGTCGCAGGATCAGCAAGCGTCACCGCAAGTGATGCACCCTCCAGTTGCTGCTCTGGCTTCGGCAGCCCACACAGATCAATCAGCGTCGGATACATATCGATCAGACTGACCGTTCCATCTGACTCGGCCCCCTTGGCAACACCAGGCCCAGCCCACAAAAAAGGAACATTACTTGTTCGCTCCCACAGGGTGTGCTTACCCCAGTCACCTTTCTCACCAAGGTGATAGCCATGGTCACTCCACACGACTACGATGGTGTTCTCGGCATACGGGCTTCCTTCAAGTGCATCAAGCACACGTCCCAACATGGCATCGGCATAGCTGATGCAGGCGAGGTAGCCATGAATGGCATCCTTCATAGCACCAAGTTCTTCAAGCCTTTTTGGAATACGCGACCGTGCCGTCTTTATCTTTTTGATTTTCGGCGGTAGATCATCAAGGTCGTCAGCCTTTACAGGCGGCAGTTTGATTGCATCTCGGTCATACAGATCAAAGAACTCCTGCGGGCAGTAGTTTGGATAGTGCGGTGCATACAGCCCAACGCCAAGAAAGAAGGGCTGATCGTGTTGCTCTTTGAGCTTTTCGACTGCCCACGTGACACGCGCTGTATCAGCCATGGATTGCTCGCGACCTTCCGGAACAGCCCCCCATTCAAGAAACATTCCACCAGAAATTTCGGTTCCCTGGTTGTAGACACTGTTTGGGAAGGGCTGCGGGATAGGTGTGTCTTCTGCCCACGAGTCGAGTGACCAGGCTGCCTGTCGCTGCCAATCATTCCGAAAGAAAAACTCTGTCCAGCCACGGGCATCAATAGCACCAGCAGCATGGTGATACAACTTGCCTGCACCGAAGGTTTGATAGCCGGCTTTGGCAAAACTCAACTGCAAAGACTCGATCTCAGGATGATCTACAAAGTAGCACGGGTTCCGATAGCAGCCTGTTGTTGATGCAAACTGACCAGAAAAGATCGCAGCACGACTTGGTGCACAGAACACCCCTGCCGTATGAGCATTGGTAAAGTTCACGCCTCTCGCGGCCAGTCGATTAAGATTCGGTGTGATCGCCTGAGGGACAGAATCAAGGCAGCCGATCCAGTCGTTCATATCATCGACTGCAAGAAAGAGTACGTTCGGTTTCTCAGCAGCCAAACCAACAGTACAAAACAGCGCGCAGCCAACACTCACAATGAGTCGATAGAGCATCGTATTACTTTTCTCCCCCGAAACTGTCTTTCAAAAATTGGTCTGCCTTCTCAACCATTTGATCAAACCAGACTTGTTTTCCAATAAAGCCATGCGGCGCATCCTTAAGAACAGTCAATCCCGATGAAATACCGTGTTGGTTCATCTGTCTTCGGAACACATCAGCATGTGTACTGGCATCATCATGCTCTCCGGCAATGAACCAGCACGGCGGGTCACCTTGGTCAAGATGAGTCAGCGGAGAGGCAGCCTTGTACACCGCTGGACGCTCCTCCTGTGTCCCACCAAGAAACTGTTGCCAGATCACACCTTTTGGTTCGGCAGCTGAAACCTCTCGAGTCCGTTCTGAAAGAAAATCTGTCTGTGCACCCATCGGAACAGCTGCCTGAATCACGCTGCTCAACTGGGAATTTCCACCATTCCCCTCAAGGTCTGCAACACCACCCGACGTTGCCAACAACGCGGTGAGATGCCCTCCTGCGGAAAGACCAATCGCGCCAATGTGATCTGCGTCGATGCCATACTCATCTGCGTGCGACCGAAGGAACCGGACCGCTGCCTTGCAGTCGTGAATCTGCGCAGGAAACTTCGCCTCGCCACTGAGTCGATAGGAAATCGTTGCCGCAACATATCCCCTGCTGGCCAACGCTTGGGCCATGGCCCCATGACTCTCACGGCTGCCGTTCGCCCAACCACCACCATGAATACAGACAACTGCAGACAGTTTCCCCCATGCATCGTTCGGACGATAGATGTCCATCTCAAGAGTTCGATCACCATACCGAGCATAGGTGACACCGAGAGAAGCATTGAGACCTTCACTTATCAACCGAGGGATAACCGTTTTTCCGTTGGCAGTTGGTTTATTGACCACGCCTGGTAGTCGTGCATCAGCGAGCATCTCGTGCTGAAAGAGTATCGCCATGCCGCGAAGCTTACGAGAAATTTCACCATTGCGAACTGGCTTCGTCTCACCAACGTCATTAGCAAGATCATACAGCTGCGGTGAAGGAGTCAGTTGCAGCTTCCAGTTTCTCCAGCGAACAGCAGCAAGCTCACCCTCACTTCCATGGTAAAAAAATGCATCATTAAACTCGTGCCGCTTGATGATCGCGGCCCATTCCTCCGGCGGTTCCCATCGCCTGCGCAACGGCACCGCTGCATTTAATGTTTTCTTCAAGCCGGCAGCTGGAACAAATTGCGTGTCACCCTTCAACAACGACGTGATATCACGACCGTCAATCACGCGACCTTCTGGAACTGCTATGCCCGCAAGCGTGGCAAGCGTTGGATACCAATCCATCGCCCGCACAACGGCCTTCGAACGTGTACCAGCCTGCACACCAACGCCAGGCCCCCACGCAATGGCAGGAACACGAATACCGCCCTCATAAGTCGATAATTTTCGGCCCTGAATTTTTTGCTCAGGCGTTCGCCCAGGGCCACGACCATTGTCTGACGCGTAGACAACAATGGTGTCATCATCAATCTGCAGATTCTTCAGTGTGTCAACAATGCGACCGACATTGTGATCAAGCTCCTGGATTGCATCACCATATTCCCCCCAGTTCGAACTTCCTCGAAACGGCTCACTGACACCAAGTGGTTTGTGAAGCATCGTATGAGGAAGATACAGAAAGAATGGCTTCTTTTTGTTTCGCTCAATAAAGGCAATCGCCTCATCGGTATAGATCTGCGTAAGCTCAGAGGGGTCTGCCGGCTGCTTGACGACTTTGTCATTCCGCATGAGCGGCACACCCTTGTCGCCAAAGTAGACCACTTCAACCGGGTCAAGGTTATGTAAGAGTCCAAAGTACTCATCAAAGCCCTGATTTTTCGGCAGGAATGGTTCTGCAAAACCAAGGTGCCATTTTCCAATGCAGGCAGTCGCATAGCCATTCGCCTGAAAGAGTTCTGCAAGCGTCAGCTCATCTGGATGAATGCCCGTTGTTGAGTCAGCGCGGTGCACCCAGATGTGATTACCTACACGGCGAGGGTAACAGCCAGTCAGCAAACCAGCTCGCGACGGACTGCAGATCGGTGCAGCTGCGTAATAATCTTCAAAGAGAACACCCTCTTTTGCCATTGCATCGACTCGAGGTGTTTCAATCTCTGTCGCACCGTAGCAGCCAAGGTCGTAGTAGCCCTGATCATCAACAAAAATAACAATCACATTTGGTGACTCGGTCGCGGCAATCGCTTTCATTGACCAACTTGCACTCATCGTTAAGCCAAGCAGAACAAAAGCAATGTGGAAGAACCGAAGCATAACCAACCCCTATTTTCCAGTATTCGAACGCGTGAGTAGCATCAGGTACTTGTTCTTCAATGCCTACGCCTGCAGAGCTCATCAACAGCTACGCAATTCATTTGTCGATTCCCTTATCCGCCAAATTGACGTAACAGCTCGAACTGCCTGGCATGATTCTAACACTTAATGCAGGCCGTAATTTGTTCTTCCCCACCGATCCGCACGGCGCATCAACCGACAATAAAAACCCCCTCCTGAGGGGTCTCTCTCCCCTCGATGTTGTAGCCGAATGCCAACTAGAATAGGATTTGTTATGTCGAGGGGGGGAGTGAGGTCGTGATGCACATTGATATTTTTATAGGTGCATCGCTTCAGCCAATGATCTACACCATGATGAAAACAACATGCCTCTCCTCGGCTGACTGATTTTCTAGTTATCTCATCTTTGTTTTTTCTACGTTGAGGAGTAAGTCATGCGATCTTTAAATTTGAGCAAGAGGGCGTTCTCTACAGTCAACCAACGAAACGCGTTCACTCTCATTGAACTGCTTGTCGTAATTGCAATTATTGGTGTTCTTGTTGGCCTGCTGCTGCCAGCTGTTCAGCAGGCTCGAGAGGCTGCTCGCAGGTCGTCGTGTGTCAGCAAACTCAAACAACTTCAACTTGCCGTCTTAAATTACGAGAGCACGAAGCGAGAACTACCGGCAAACTCTCGGTCTCACGATCTTTACTCGATCATGGGTTCTGCTAATTCAAGTGCTCGATGGGGATGGCGATACATCCTTTTACCTTTCATGGAAGAGATTTCTCGTCACGAAACGATCCTTGGAAAGATACAGACAGCGGCTGGCGGTGGAGCTGGTATCACGCCAAATTCCAATATACCTGAACTCAATAACAATGTTGATGGTTGGCTTTGCCCCTCAGATTTCTTTAATACGGTCCTAATCAACGGCGCGAATACTCGTGCAGGTGCAAATTATGCTGCGTGTAGCGGTGACCGTTTTGGCCAGTCAACAAAAGATGATTTCTTTGATACGCAGGGTGCCTTCGTGTCAGGCTTTAACTGTAAAAACGCTGACTGGACCGCTGGAACCTGCAAGAAACGCAGCGTAAGACTGAAAGACATCACCGATGGGCTATCGAACACCATATCGCTCGGCGAAGTGCGAATGGGAGACGGCTCGCAGGATAGCCGGAAAGGTGGGCAGGGTGTAACGGGTGGCATTAATGCAAATGCGGAACCGATTAAGTGTCAAAGTTTGATTGATGCGGATATGAAGTATTCGCTTTCAACCAAAACAATTCCAGCCGCTAATGCCATTGGCCGACGTGGTATGGAGTCAGATGAAGTGGACTCTCTTTTCCAGACTGGCATGCCGCCAAACTACGCCCGCTGCGGTTCGAACGTACGCGGCAACATGATGCCAGGCATCAGTAGTTATCACCAAGGTGGTGCGAATGTAGCAATGTGTGATGGCTCTGTCCGGTTGATACTTGACACCATCGAACATGACGTGAGTTCGAATCGGAAAAATAATAATCGAACAGGGCCAAGTGTCGGTGGCGTTATGGGCGCACTTGGCACGATTCATGGTGGCGAAGTGGCTAAATTTTAAGCTTCTGTTTTCTCTGGCATCTGCGGCGGGTTTCTAAAGCCCGCCGCAGAGTTGGTCATTTTTTGCTGTTCATTCCGTTATGAGCTATCCATTTCTTCAATTTTTTTCCCAATTCATTTTTAATTTCAGTGAGGGCTCTTGTGCAAAATTCTCATCTTCTAAAAGTTTTCATTGTTGGAGTGCTTTTTTTGTTCACAGTGGTTGGCTGCGGAAAAAAAGGCCCCACTGTAGCTATTGTCAGTGGCACTGTGCTGCTTGATGGCGAACCGCTCGACGGTGCCTCGGTAATTTTCCACCCAGCATCTTCATCTGGTCTCGCCGGATCTGGAAGAACAAGTTTAGACGGCACCTTTGGGCTTACGACATTCGGTGCAGCCTCCGGCGCTGGGGCTACACCTGGTGAATACGTAGTCACGGTTAGTAAAGAAGAATGGCCAGAATTTGAGGAGCCAGAAGACGATGATCCGAACTACGAAAAGAAGATGGCACAAGTTGAAAGAGAGATGGAGCGAGCAAAGCCGACCTACGTCACTCCTCGAGCGTACAGTGATGAAGAGACCTCCGGGCTGACAGCGACGGTTAGTAGTGGGGAAAATGACATTGTCTTGAAACTGTCCTCTGACTTTTCTGGCTCATCCAAGAAATAGGGTTCTACAGTCGCCTGCTTCGGCGAAAAACCGAACCGGCTGATGGTGAGAAACTCTTCAAGCTTTGGTGGGAATGATGGCCTCCCAGCTGGAAACTATCGAGTGACCGCAACAAAACTTATTTTGAAAGATAAATTTCAGGAACGATACGATCGACAAGTGAAACGGGCGGCAGCAGAAGCTGAGCCGGGCGAAGA
>JABHNP010000162.1 GCA_018694455.1 Planctomycetaceae bacterium
CAAAAGCCACTTCGTTGGCTTCAGGCCATTTCCAAATATAGAGCGACAATAAGCGGTGGCCCAAACTTTGCGTACGAACTCTGCGTTCGGAAGACAACTCCCGAACAGAGAGCCTCGCTCGATCTATCAAGTTGGTCGCTGGCATTCAATGGTGCTGAGCCTGTCCGAGCAGAGACAATGAAAGCATTCTCCGAGGCTTTTGCAGTCAGTGGATTCCGGAAGGAAGCCTTCTATCCGTGCTATGGATTGGCGGAAAGCACGTTGATGGTAACTGGCGGCATGAAGTTTGAACCTCCAGTCATTCGCCATTTTGATCCACAGTCTGTTGAAAACGGATCTGTTATTCTCGATGAAAATTCTATTCCTGATGCACGACAATTCGTCGGAAGTGGACGGGAACTCGACGGCCAAGATGTTCTGATCGTTGATCCTCAAACTTTTGAACCGCTTGCACCGGATCAAGTTGGTGAAATATGGGTGAGTGGCCCAAGTGTGGCGCATGGATACTGGAATCGGCCTGATGAAACCAATTCCACTTTTCATGCCATGCTGAATCTACCGGTGAGTACTTCAGGCCCGGTTGGACGATGGAAACTAAGTCCAGGCCCTTACATGCGGACGGGAGACCTTGGATTCTTCGATAATGGTGAACTCTTTGTGACCGGGCGACTGAAGGACCTAATCATTATCAGGGGTCGAAACCACTACCCTCAAGATCTCGAGCATGCAGCTGAAGAAGCAAGCAACCTCATCCGACCTGGCTCTGTTGCAGCTTTTGCTGTTGAAATAGATGGTCGAGAACGAGTTGCTCTTGTAGCAGAACTGGAACGAGGGAAACGAGATCATTCAGATGTTCTGGCTGCGTTTGACGCTATTCGTAAACGCCTCGCAACTGAACACGAAGTTGCGACAGATGCTATTGTTCTGGTTCGGCCAAATAGCATTCCAAAAACGTCCAGCGGGAAAATTCAACGACATGCTTGTCGACGTCAATTTTTAGACAACTCACTTTCCGTGATCGAACAATATATAAGTTGGCTCGAACCGGCCAAGGAAGCAATCGCCCCGAAGGCAGCCTCCTCCGAACCACCACGACTGGCACGACAACGACCTGTAGGAGAAACGTCTCGGGGCCACAGGCCAGACAGAGAACTTCCAAAGGAAGTTATTCAGACGGTCTTCGATCACGTCCGACGCATCGCAAAAGAACGCGCCGGCAATCTTACACTTGATACAAATATTGTTGAGCTTGGTCTTGATTCACTTGAGCGAATGGAAATTGTCTCAAGCCTCGAAGAAGCATTTAGTGCTCGTTTCCCAGAACAGGTTCTGCCCACCATAGAAACCTGTCGTGAAGTAATTGAGGCAATACTCGACTACATGCCTCTTGAGGGTCATGACGAGATTAAACCTGCAGGTGTCGTGGCCGAAATAACACCTGACGCCTATGAAATTTCGCAATTTCCGGAGGTGCGTGCCCTCGAGCAGAACTTTGCGATGGTCCGTAACGCTGGTCTCACAAATCCCTACTTCAGTGTTCATGAAGGCAAAACAACAGATAAGACAACGATCAACGGTCGTGAACTTATCAGCTGGGCTTCCTACAACTACCTTGGAATGTCTGGTGATCCAGTAGTCACTGCAGCCGCAAAGGACGCCCTAGATCGATTTGGCACAAGTGTCTCAGCAAGCCGTCTTGTTTCCGGTGAAAAAACAATTCATCAAGAGCTTGAACGGGCATTTGCTGACTTCCTTGGGACCGAAGATGCTGTCACAATGGTTGGTGGGCATGCGACCAACGAAACAGTAATTGGTCATATCGTTGGCCCCGGGGATCTCGTACTCCATGACGCCTTTGCGCACAATAGCCTGCTTCAAGGCGCCATACTCTCAGGTGCTCGCCGCAGGCCTTTCCCGCACAACGACTACCAGACGGCAGAAACGATGCTGGCAGAACTCCGAAGCCAATACCGTAGGGTTCTCGTTGTGATCGAGGGCATCTACAGCATGGATGGTGACTTTGCTGACTTGCCTCAATTCATCGGTCTCGCCAAACGACATAAATCGCTTCTCATGGTAGATGAAGCACACTCACTTGGTGTTATGGGACCAACCGGAAGAGGCATTGGTGAGTACTATGGGGTAAATCCGGAAGATGTCGACATATGGATGGCGACTCTGTCGAAAGCCTTCGGAAGCTGTGGTGGGCTCATTGCCGGATCATCAACGCTCATTCAGTGGCTGAAATACACGGTACCTGGATTTGTCTATTCCATTGGTCTGCCACCACCAGCTGCTGGTGCTGCTCTAGGGGCACTGCGTCTCCTTCAAAATGAACCGCAGCGAGTTACCAAATTACAGACGAATGCGAAACACTTCATTGATTTAGCATCAAAAGCAAGGCTCAACACCGGAGCATCAGGTGGGTCCGGTGTTGTACCCATCATTCTTGGAAACTCGATCAATAGCTTGAAATTGTCACGGGCGCTGTTTGAACGAGGCATTAATGTGCAACCAATTCTGTATCCAGCAGTTGAGGAAAAAGCAGCACGGCTCCGATTCTTTATTACGGCAAATCACACATCAGACCAAATAGAGAAAACTGTAACTGCTATGCGAGAAGAACTGATAAAAATTGATCCCTCGTACGCTGCTCACTTACGTGAAAAAAACCCTCCTGTTTCGGTCGCTTAATCTCGGTGGCATGCACTTGATCAATATTTCTATATCATCAAAGAAAGTCTTTGAAACTCGCTGGTCAACCGTGTGGACTATGTCTTTCCTGGCGTGCATCGGTATAACGGAGACATGTCTGAAACTTATGAAATAGCAACACATCGCCTCATACTCCCTGCCGATGCGAATCATTTTGGCACACTCTACGCTGGCAGCCTCTTAAAGTATGGCCTTGAGGCTGCCTACGCGGCCGCTACACATGGCGTTGGCAATGAGGCAAACCTCATGCTGCGGCGGGTCTTAAGCGTAGAATGTCGTCGAGCGGTACCAGTAGGCACTCTTGTTGAAATAAAAGGGGCGATCCTACAAGTTCGACAATGTCATATTGTCGTCGGCGTTGTGGGCATGCCCCTCGCGGCCAGTGACTTACCATGGATGGACGGACTTTTTGGCTTTGTGCAGGTTGATAAGAAGGGTCTACCTGCTGAATTGCCGGAAACAATCCAGACGGCGTCCAAGAAGGTATTTTGGAAACCTCTTCTCAATCGACTCGCAGAAACCAAAACGCGTGGTGCGACAGCAGAATGGATAGCGGCTGGCACCGAACAAAGCTGACCTGAGTTTGAGCTTAATATTTGATTTCGAGCCCAAAATCGATGCCGTTTGTCAGCACGTATTCATTACCGCCACTTCCAGGCACCTGTGCTGTATAAGCCGTTTGCTGCAACTCTAAAAACTCTTCTGGATTTGCAACCTGTCGTTGTGCGGCACCAGTACCATACGTGATGGTCGCTGGCACGTAACGCGACCCTTGTCCAAGGGGGTTAGCTGGAAGAGCAGCTATAGGAGTAGCTGTATAGCCTACTACAAATCCCTCAGGATTGATGATCGCAGTTTCGCCTTGGTTGACCGCTACTCCTCCTTCAATGATCGCTGTCTTATTCCTCGCAGCAGCTGGATTTTGCTTTACACGGGTTGCAAACCCTGTATTGGTGCTAGCACGTGCTATTTGTGACAGCCACATTCCCGTATAGCCAAAGTTAAGGCTAATCGATTGAGAAATCCGATATCGTCCTCCGAACCTCCATTCTCCAATTGGGGAGAACGAAAATTCATGGTTTGCCGAATTTGTTGCGCCTGATTGTCCTGTAGGAAACACCTGGACGATCATCGGACTCGTTGGAACTGAGACAACTGAGGTGGAATTACCCCCTGTAGTAGACGCACCTTGTGAAGAAAAATTGATTGTAGTCACACCACCTCCAGCAAAATTGGTTCGCAGGTAGTCTGCTCCCAAATTCTGAGGCAAATTTGCACCCTTATAGATATTATTCTGCCAGTTGAATCCGGCTGTAAACGAACCTCCTGCATACCAGTCCCATGCTCCCTGGCTGCCCTCGAACATCATTCCAAATTCAGGACCTACCATATTGTTTGAGGTGTACGTGTCCCACTGGGCTGTCTGGAAAATTGTACCTGGTCCAGCACCAGTAATTGTTGATGGAAGATCACCAGTTGTGATACCGAGTTGGCTGGCGTTCCCCATAGTTGATTGGACGACATCAC
>JABHNP010000255.1 GCA_018694455.1 Planctomycetaceae bacterium
AGTTTGGCTATGGATTTTCGTCGAGAATTTCAACGCGATGTTGTTATCGATATGTATTGCTTTCGACGACGGGGCCACAATGAAGCTGACGAGCCAGCGTTTACGCAGCCTGCTTTGTATAGAGTCATTGATCAGCAGCCAAGCGTTCACGAAAGCTATTTGGAGAAGCTCCTAACACTGGGTGAAGTGTCGAGGGATGAGGCAATGAGAATTGCTGACGAACACAGGGCTCGCTTGGACGCCGAACTTTCCGCTGCAAAACGCGACGATTATGTTCATCGAAGTGATATTGCTGGTGTCTGGGCATTCTATATTGGTGGTCGTGAAAAAGAAGCAGCGGACGTAGATACTGGTGTACCGTTGGACAATCTGCAGGCGCTCCTACGTCGTTTGGTTGTTTTGCCTGAGCGTTTCCAGCCGCATGCAAAGATACGCAAGCTACTCGATGCGCGTGTTGCTATGGCTGACGAGAAGCGGCCAATCGATTGGTCTGCTGCAGAGGCTTTGGCGATGGGAAGCCTCGCCGTTCAAGGGCTGCGTGTAAGGTTGTCAGGTCAAGACAGCGAGCGAGGTACCTTCAGTCACAGACATGCGGTCATACATGACCACATTACAGATGATACCTACTGTCCTTTGGCCCATCTTAGTGAAGAACAGGCTGCAGTGGAAATCTACAATAGCCCACTGTCAGAATCAGGCGTACTTGGGTTTGAGTATGGATACAGTCTGGACTGTCCTGATGGGCTTGTTATGTGGGAGGCGCAGTTTGGTGATTTTGTGAACGTGTCTCAAGTCGTAATTGATCAATTTATTGTCAGCGCTGAAGATAAATGGAACCGACTCTCAGGCATCGTCATGCTTTTGCCTCATGGCTTTGAAGGCATGGGGCCAGAGCACTCAAGCGCCCGGCTTGAAAGATTTCTGCTTCTGGCTGCTAAAGATAATATTCAGGTAGTTCAGCCAACAACTCCTGCTCAACTGTTTCATTGCCTTAGAAGGCAGGTTCTTCGAATCTGGAGAAAGCCATTGGTCGTGATGACGCCGAAAAGCTTATTAAGGCATCCGAAATGTGTTTCTACGCTTAATGATCTTTCGGAAGGTTGCTTTCAGAGGGTGATACCGGATCAGTCAGTTTCGCGGCCGGAAGACGTTCGTAGAATTCTTCTTTGTACTGGCAAGGTTTTTTATGAGCTTGAGAAAAGAAGGTCCGAACTCAATCGCGAGGATGTCGCTCTTGTCAGAGTTGAGCAACTCTACCCACTACCAAGAAAATCTCTGGAACACGCGTTGGCCGGATACAGTGACGGAACACCTGTTGTTTGGGTTCAGGAAGAGCCTGAGAACATGGGCGCATGGCGTTTTCTGAGGATTCATTTTGGTGAAACATTGTTTGATAGGCTGCCTTTTTCCGGGGTTTGTCGACAGAGTGCGGCCAGCCCAGCGACAGGATCGAAGAAAAGTCACGATCTTGAACAGAATGAGTTGCTAACAGCTGCATTTCTGAGTTAAGCGGTTATGGCCCGCTGAATTCGGGATACAATATCGCCTGTTCATCAGGTGTGACCTTTGTTTATTATGCCGACATCCCTGATTCACCGTTTACAAGATTGTTGTGTCAACAATACTACAAACCAATCCCCTTTTTACTATGTAGGAATCCATGGCGATTGAACTGAAGGTTCCAGAAGTTGGTGAGTCGATCACGGAAGTAATGATTGGCGTTTGGAAAAAAAACGTCGGTGACGTCGTGTCTGCGGACGAAGTGATCGTGGAAATTGAAAGTGACAAGGCGACAGTGGAGTTGCCAGCACCATCAAACGGAGTTGTCACGAAGATTGTAAAGCAGGCCGGCGAGCAAGCGGTTGTTGGCGAAGTGATTGGCTATCTTGATGCGGTATCGCCAGCCAGTCAGTCGGCTCCAGCTGCATCGCCTGAAGTACCTGCTGCCTCACAGCCACAGTCTGTCGATGTGCGTCATCGTGTTGGTAGCACTGTTATTGGGTCTGTACAGCCAGCGGCTGGGACGGGGCCTGTCATGCCAGCAGCAGCAAGAATGTTGGGAGAGGCAGGTGTTTCACCTCAATCAATTTCTGGTAGCGGCCCGGGCCAGCGAGTCACAAAGGCCGATGCCATTTCAGCGGTATCGGCGTCCACTCCGCCGCCAGCGGCTGTTCCAGCTGTCACCAATACAAATGAAGAGCGGCGACCACCTATGGCGGGAACAACAGAAATCACGACATCAGGCGCAATTCGCAGTGAGCGACCTGTTCTGATGAGCCCTATGCGTCGTCGAATTGCGGAACGGCTTGTTGAAGCGCAGCATGCTGCTGCTTTGTTGACAACTTTTAACGAAGTTGACATGTCGGCAGTCATGGAACTGCGTAAGAAATTCAAAGACAATTTTATAGACCGTCACGGTGTCAAACTTGGATTTATGTCTTTTTTCGTAAGAGCAGCGGTCGAAGCTCTGCATGCCGTCCCTCAAGTCAATGCAGAATTCCGTGATCCTCATATTGTGTATCGAGATTTTTGTGATATCGGAATTGCAGTTGGTGGAGGTAAGGGCCTCGTTGTTCCTGTTCTTCGTAATGCGGAACGAATGAATTTCGCTCAGATTGAGCAGTCAATTGGGGACTTCGCCCGTCGGGCAGCAGACAATAAAGTGAAGCTCGAGGAGCTCCAGGGAGGAACGTTCACGATTTCGAATGGTGGAGTTTACGGCTCTATGCTTAGCACACCAATTATTAACCCACCACAGAGCGGTATTCTTGGGTTGCATACAATTCAAGAAAGACCGGTTGCTTTGAATGGTCAAGTTGTGATTCGGCCAATGATGTATGTGGCGTTGTCGTATGATCATCGAATAGTTGATGGTCGTGAAGCAGTCACGTTCTTAAAGCGAATTAAGGAAATGATTGAAGACCCTACGCGACTCATGCTGGAGTGTTAATCTGGTACTGGGAAATTTATTTGCGTGTAAGTCTCGCACAGTTTCTAAGCCATTCGTTTTTTAGAAAACGGCTTCATGTATACCAGCATTTGAGTCACGCGACCGTCTGATCCGAGTATTGTTCATTCTTTAGAGATAAATTCGAGGCCATAGATGACATACGATTTAGTTGTACTCGGTGGTGGTCCAGGTGGGTATGTAGCTGCCATACGCGCAGCCCAGCTTGGCATGAAGGTGGCTATTGTCGAGAAGGAGAGTCGTTTTGGTGGTACGTGTCTTCGTGTTGGCTGCATTCCATCGAAAGCCCTTCTTGAGTCGAGTTATAAATACGAACTTGCTCTGGGAGAGCTTAGTCAGCACGGTATTAATGCCGAGGGAGTTTCACTCGACTTAGGTGTCATGATGAAACGCAAGTCTAATGTTGTGCAGACATTATCAAAGGGTATTGAAGCACTGTTGGCAAAAAACACAGTAGTGAAAATAAAGGGAACCGGTCGTTTGGCTGGTGTTGGGAGGGTGCATGTCGCTGGTTCTGATGGTGGCATAACAGAACTTTCATCACAGAGAATCATTCTTGCCGTTGGCAGTAAGAGTGTGGTGCTGCCCGGTATTGAATGTGATGGTAGTCGTGTTGGTACGAGTACCGATGCGTTATCGTTCCCCGAAGTACCGAAGCATCTTGTTGTCATTGGTGGTGGCTATATCGGGCTTGAACTTGGTAGCGTATGGCGTCGACTTGGCTCGAGGGTCACTGTTCTCGAATATTCTGATCGAATCCTTACAGGTATTGATAATGAGATAGCATCAGATGCGCTAGCACTCTTTAGAAAACAGGGTCTGGACATTCAATTAAGTGTCAAAGTGTTGTCAGCTAAAGCCGAGGGTACCGGCTGTGTTATTCATTCGGAAGGTAGAGATTCGATGCACTGCGATCGAGTGTTAGCTGCCACAGGAAGAAAGCCGGCTACTTCTGATATTGGTCTTGAAACTATTGGCCTTTCTGCTGATGGGCGTGGGGCAATACAGGTTGATGGACAGTACAGGACCGCAGCTCCTGGGGTATACGCCATAGGAGACTGCATTCCAGGGCCAATGCTGGCACATAAAGCTGAAGAGGATGGTGTTGCATGTGTCGAGGCGATGCAGTCTGGGTGGTGTCATGTGGATTACGGACTCGTTCCGGCGGTGGTTTTCACACATCCTGAGATCGCAACAGTTGGTCGTACCGAGGAGCAATTACAAGCTGATGGGGTGGCTTACAAAAAAGGCATTTTTCCATTTCGGGCGAATGGCAGGGCACGAACGATTAACGACATTACAGGAAAAGTGAAATTATTGGCAGATTCTCGTAGCGACGCGGTACTCGGTGTTCATATCATCGGTCCGGCTGCTGGTGATCTCATTGGCGAGGCTGCCGCAGCAATGAGTTTCGGTGCCTCATCGGAGGATATCGCACGGGTTTGTCATGCTCATCCAACACTCCCAGAAGCATTGAAAGAAGCTGCATTAGCGGCGGATGGGCGGGCTATTCACGCCTGAATTTAAAAAGAAAATTTGGACACTTGATGGTAGGCTTTGCATTCTTAAACGCTATGCGCCCGTAGCTCAGTTGGATAGAGCAGCGGACTTCTAATCCGCAGGTCACAGGTTCGAATCCTGTCGGGCGTACTTTTTTTGTGCTGGCGTGAAAAAGGTCTGCTCTAGACTCTGTTTCCCGTGACGGACCATGAGCCGTGCTAACCAACGCTATTATGTTGGATTTGTTGCTACCTTTTGCTTGGTTCTGTGTTGACTCAATATGTTGCAGCACGTGTTTGAATTCTGTCGGGGTTGCTTCCATTAACGCTGGTCATCAAAGCGCACTTAGGCGGCCCTTCTATTTTAGGGCTCTATCCCCAATCGCAACGAGGTCAAAGGTTCTGTGAGACTCGACAGGCAGTTCGCCATTGCCAGATATACCTTTTCATTTTCCTGCACGAACTAATCGCGAACCACAGTAAAGATTTTCATCGCCACGACGAAGTTATCTGCTGTCGGGCATTCGTTTGTATTCTGTAAGTATCTCTAAGATCTTTTAGATAAAATTTATAGAACGGGCAGTCTGAAACGGGGTCTTTTGATTGTAAGCTAAGTCGTTGAGCGATCACTTCTAGGGTTTCTCTGAGGCAGAATGTCGGATCACTCTCGTACAGATCTCGAAGGGAGATGTCCGTGTTTTGTTCTTTCGGCAAGGTTTCCTGTCGTGGTGCCTCTGATTCCGTTCTTAGGTATTCAACAAAACGAATTGATGATTCAACAATGTTTTCAAGTTGCATGAATTTTCGAGGTACAAAGTCAGCCATTGACCAGCCTAGAGAGTCATCCAGAATCGTAGCTTCGTCAACTGTTAAGTCGGCTACCCTTGACTGATAAAAAGCTTTTCCATCTACAAAGCCTTCGCAGCCCAAATGGCCTTTTCCAGCTGCTTCGATCAATGCCCAGAGCCAGTTGATTTCAACAATTCCAGCATCAGGTTCGAAGCCACAATTGCACAACTCGTTATGCAGCTCTTTTGAAGAAGCCTTGCATGCTGCCATCACCAGCCGTTTCACAGTTGAGTCATCTCCCCGTACAATCAGAAGTCCGCTGAGTTCTTTAGCGGGGGAGAATCTAAACGTCGGTTGTTGATTTTCAAAGGCCTTGTAGGTTGTCGGTAGCTCAGAAGGATGGAGCGGTTCAATATCCCTTCTCCAGATTGCATAAAGAAGCCCAATGGGTTCTTTATCTCTAAATGCTTCAAACCGTGCAAAGAGTCTTTCCATAGACTTCGGATTCATTTTTAGTTCCTCCGGTGAACTCTTAGACGTGTACCCCAATTCTTGCCTGCCGGAACTCAGTTCCGGTTGCTGCTGAGCATATAAAAAAGAGTATAACACCCCCGCCTAAAAGCGTTGGGTTATCAACCGAATGACCTCCGATCCCTTCGGAATTGACTGTTAATCTGTAGGTCAAAGGCCCGAGTCCTGTGCTCGGGCTCGTTTGTTATCCCGTGAACTCAGACTGCGGCCTCACAAGGCTAAGGCATGTGCAGCCTGGTTTTGGTAGCTCAAGCGATATTGCCTGCCTTATGCCTGGCGACAGGTTTTCAATCTACGCTTATTTGTGTTCTTTTCTACAGACATCCAACTTTAGATATCAGCGTTTTAAAGTAATCAATAAAATTGAAAGATTACTTGTTCCAAATATCAGAATAATCAGGAGAAAAAATCTTTTTTAGATGACGAGTGAACATAGCGAGAATAGTTTTCATGTCGCATCCCTTTTTAATATTGATTATCGATTCGTGATGCATTTTGTTTTTAGCTTTCAGCAAAGGAGGCTTAGTACCGTTAAAGGCATCATAAATCACAAATCGAAACTAACTGGAATGTGAAGTATCTAGTATTACTGCATTTGAGTCTTTGGTTTGGAAGCTATTCTGTGCCATGCATCCTTTGATTGTTAGCGGTCTTTAACAAGGTGGTGAGGGCCATTATCAATCGCATTTTTTAAATGGATTGTGACATCATCTATAAACACCGTTCATGGCTATGGTCGTTGGTAGTCTCACCGCGTTTGTGTCAAACTATTATTTGTCGGTTGAATGTGGTCTGCAAATTTTTGTTGAATCGTACACCAGTCCCTGTTGGGAAAATAAGGAGTCAGCGTTATTGAATCTTCAGAATCTGTAGCCGAAGCACTAATCGCATTAAAAGCAGCAATACAGGAGTCACGTTCGTGCCGTCAGCTTTCTGATGAACGTTTCGATGTGACTCATGAGACTTTTGAGCGATCGAGCACCCAGCAGCCACTCGTCCTCAGGGCGCTAGAAGAATTGATAGGGTCGCACCAAGAGGGGGCGGGTCCACTGCGCATTCTTAGTGTTGGGTGTGGAAGCGGGATACTCGATAATCAGCTTATTGCTTCAATTGCTTCATCGAGTCGGAGTTTCAAGTACACAGGAGTTGACCCGAATCCTGTTGCCTGTCACCGTTTTCGGAAAAACTTTGACAAGCTTGCTTTAAAGAATGTTGAACTTGACCTGAAGGTGCAAGGCATTGAGGCGCTAGATATCAATGAGCCGTTCGACATTATTCAGTTGACTCACGCATTGTATTACTTCAAAGACCCAGCCGACACACTTGAGAAGTTAAGGGATTTATTGGCACCGAACGGAAAGTTGATAATGGTGCACGCTCCCAATGAATACCTTAATCAACTTTCAGAATGCTTTTGGTCCCATCACGTTGACCACGACATCTGGTTCAGTAATCGTCTTGAAGAGCATCTTGTGCA
>JABHNP010000160.1 GCA_018694455.1 Planctomycetaceae bacterium
CCAAGGTTTAAACGATAATTGTTGCTACCTTTTACTTCAGTTCGACCATTGTTGGCAGCATAAAGCCTGCCAGTCTTATCCTTTAGATCACCGACCCATGACGGACAGTTCAGTGTCGAGACTGTGGCATCTCTGGCAGCTTGGACAACGCCCCATTTGTGTGGTGTTGTCCAAGCTTGCTGGGCACCATTATTCGTCGATGCTGTTTCTAATTGGCTATATAGAGGCATCTGTTCAGAGAACGGGAGCATCCATATCACCCATGTGTAAGCTCGTGTTTGCACGTCTGTCATGGACGATATACCACTAGCGTCCCCAATCTTTGCCGCTGCCGGAAAATAGGCATCGCCTTTTCTCTGTCTTGTATCAGCGTAGTTGTGAAAAGCTTGCCCAAGCTGCTTAAGGTTGTTTCCGCAGGCGTTCCTTCGAGCTGCTTCTCGTGCCTGCTGCACAGCAGGTAGAAGAAGACCAACGAGTACACCAATAATTGCAATGACAACAAGCAACTCAATGAGCGTGAAGCCATTTTTTTTGTGAGTAAATTTCATAGCAGACTCCCGTTAATAGTAAAAAAAAAAAAATGAAATCAAGATTTCCCAGCTAAACAAACGTAATCCCATTTATAACAATATCGGATATGTGACGATAAAATAATATTTTGTACTATTACAGCAAAAAGCCACAATCGCGTTTTACAAAAGCCTTTCTGACCCCCACGCAGACAGGCTGATTTGCCTATTTAACCTGGCACCCGGTCATGAACACAAAAGTATGTGGTTGAGCACTACTACAGCGGCTTCATACAACGACTTTAGATGCGAAGCTCTACGGTCGTCGTCGCCTGCCTCCGCCGTAATATCGCCCGAATCGTCCAAGATCGATATTTTTTTCCTCTGCTCGCTTAAGAAGAGCTTCGAAATAAACTTTCTCTGGTGTGACAGTCGGCTTCTTTTTTTCACCATCGTCTAGCTTCTTTTTCTTATCATCGCCCGGCTTCTTCGCTTTGCTTTGATGGGGATTCCGCTTGGCCGCTTCTCTTTCCTCACGGTATTGCTTGTACCTTTCAGCATCAGCCTGAGTTCGTGTAGGCATACCACCCTGATTTGTTGCATCAAACAGCGCCTTGGCCAACTGCATTTTCTCGATTCCTTCATCAAGAAACGCTGCCCGCTCTGCTGTACCCAGTTGGAGATATTTCTCCGCAGACTGCTTTGATAACTGACCAACAGAACGCCCCAAATCTTTTCTCACCTTATAGATTTCTTTTGATGGCATGAGATCAATATTCTGCATTATCTCCCGTATCTCTTCTTTACTCGATGCAAAGTCTTTGCCTTCCATGAGAACCTTTTGCTGCATCGACATCGTTTCTGCCGCAAGATTTGGTCCTCTGAAAGAGTAGACAAGAATGGCTCCAATGACAGAACCACCAATACCATACAGAAGTAGTTTTCGAAAAATACTTGGTTGTCTTTGTTGCTTTTGTTGCTTTTTTGCCATGACAGAATTTCTCAGAATAATTTCAAGCTAATGTGGGTAAGAGTTTTACATCATGTTCCATCGCCTTCATCAATATCAGATGGATCATCGCCATCTCCGATAGCAGCGTATTTAAGAAGTACATCGATATCCATGTCGTTACTCTTTGCTTCGACATGCCCATCACACATGACAAACTGAGTCACACCGGGGTGAAGGCTGCCGAATTTTCGATTGTTTGTATCAAAGGGACTTGAAGCTAAGCCACGAGCGGTGTCTCGGAACAATGTATGGGGAGTGTCTGAAACAAAAACCGCTGTATCACCCTGATTGTAGTGTTCCATAACGCCCGCCCCCGCAATAGCCGGGGGAATGTGGCGATCTCCAATGACCATTGTTGTTGATAATCCATCGGTAATTTGAGCAGGCCGAACTTCTGAAAAAGTATGGATTACTCCAGCACGTTTCGGGTCAGGACCGCCTGTTGATGGTGTTGCGTAATTAAAATACGTGCCACCGCAGGCCGAATAATCAGCACCTGCTGCAACGCCAATTCCACTGGCAACCGGCGGCTGATTATTGTTATCGAAGTTCCTGTCAGCCGCCGGACTACGTCGACTTGGGCAGTAAAACGCACCAACGGGTGAACGAAAAGCAGTTGCATTTGAACTATCCCAACATGGGACTGTTGTATCCGGATTCCTGGAATTGAATATTTGCGATTGCTCAAGAAAAGGGAGTATTCGAAATGCCCACGACACATCGTACGGATCACGCGTTTTCCGACCACTTGGAAAATGCTTCTGCGCATCTGCATGAAGAGAAACCGCAAGCCCCATCTGCTTTAAATTGTTTGCACATGACAGGCGGCGACCCGCTTCTCGAGCCTGCTGGACCGCAGGTAATAATAGACCAACGAGGACTCCGATAATCGCAATAACGACAAGCAGTTCGATCAACGTAAAACCACTCGCCTTCTGAAAAGGCTTCTTCGAAACATGACATGTGGATCGTGTGAACACTCTTTTACTCCCAGTACAAAAGTTCAAAAATTAAACTATGTTTTCGTTGGTTCGAGGCCTGGCATTGTTCCAGTTGATGTAGCAAATTGTTCTGCCGAAAGACCAGTCTGCTGCAAAATCGAAAGATATAGATTCGGAAGCGGATGGTTCTTTTTCTGATCAAACGCAAGATGTTGCCCATGCCGAAAACCACCACCTGCAAAAAGCACTGGCATATTCTTATTGGAATGGCTTGAGGCATTTCCTAGATTACTCGTCAAAAGGACACTTGTCGTATCAAGAATACTTTCACCTCGCTCATCAACATCTTTTAGAGAACGCAGGAAATCACCCCATGAATCAACAATTGCCTTTTCAACGATTGCCAGTTGGGAAAGTTTCTCTTCATCAAGTCCGTGATGACTCAGTGTGTGATAGCCCTCTTCGACGCCGTCGAGTGGAACTACGCCTGACCCACTACCAAAGTGGCACACGACATATCGTGACGAATCTGTTGAAAGGGCTAAACGAATCATGTCACTCATAAGCCGCTGACGAGCAATGAAGTCATTTGGGTTGGCAATATCCAAAGGTTTCGAGGCCTTCACAGTTGGCTTTGGCTTATGCACCCATGCCTCACTTGACTCTAATCTTCTTTCAAGATCTCGAACGCTCGTGAAATACGCATCAAGTCGATCTCGGTCACCAGCACCTACTCGCCTCTTCAGAGAACGTGTGTCATCTGCGACAACGTCCATGATGCTACGACCTTCACGAGCTCGATACATTTGGTTGCGCCTGTCGGCTGGTGAATCAGCAATGAAAAGTTTTGTAAAAAGACTGGAAGGTGATGATTCTGCCGGAATCATTGCTCCGTTCTCGGTGTACGACGGGCTATTACTCCCGGACAATGCCAAAACGAGTGAAGGAAATCGTGTTTCGTGGCCAAGATGTTTCGCCAACAACTGATCGACTGATATTGAGTTACCGGAAGGTATTCCTGCTGACATCGGTGCAGCAGACAGAAGACTCGATTCTGCACGATGCCCGCCTCCAACACCCGGATGGGAACTCCCTGAAATAACTGTAAAATTATTTTTCAAATCGTGAAAATCTTTGAGGTATGCAGACGGCTTGTACTCGCGACCTGTTTGGGTTGGATTCAAATTATCTGCAAGTAGGCCCAGACCAAGAGTCATTGCGACGAACCGCTTCGGCACCTGTTTTGTTGAGGCACCAAACGTCGAATCCATTGCCGAGAGCCATGGCATCGCCATCGAAACACCTGCACCTTTGAGAAGCGTGCGTCGATGAAGTTGCTGTCGGAAATTAAAATGTGCTCGCAATGTCACCTTCATACTCCTATTTCAATACTGTTCTCATTAATCATTTGGGGGCACACGATTTTTCCACCTCAACACTAGATATCTCAACATGTCGTCTTCTAGTAACATGTTATGCCCTTCACGAATCAAAGCACCCTATATCCCTATTTTTCAACAAAAAGCGGGCTCGTGACGACAGCTTTTAAGAGGGATCGGAATCCATACTCCGAATTTTGAGCACTGGCAACGATTTGATCGACTGTACGGCGATCCGAGAACGATAATTCCCCACCCGTTCCGTAAACAAGAAGATGCGACGCGACACCTTTCGCGATCTCTTCGGGCTGTGACGCAAGCAGTTGCTTCAATTCATCGACATCTGAAAAATGCTGCCCATTGGGCAACTGACCCTCTGAATCGATCCTGGATCCAAGTTTGGTCTTGCCTTTTTTAACCGCCAGGTAGTGACTTCTCCATAGTCCTGCTGGATCAAATGATTCAAGAGCAAAACCAAATGGATCCATCTGGCGATGACAACTGGCACATGACTCATCATCACGATGCTTCACGAGCTGTTCCCGAATTGTAGTAGCTCCTCGTATATCAGGTTCAATAGCAGACACGCCAGCCGGTGGTGGCGGAATCTTAAGACCTAAAAGACGCTCGGCCACCCAGGCACCTCGAACAACCGGTGATGTTGTGCTTCCATTCGCTGTCACTTTGAGGATTGCCCCTTGGGTTAATAAGCCACCACGATGTGAGTCTTCTGAGAGATTGACCCTTTGCATTCCTTGCTCTACCCCCGGAAAAATCTTGTAGTACCGACAGAGTCGGCTATTCAAATAGGTGTAGTCAGCTGCTACCAGATTCTTGACTGGCCGATCTTCCACCACCATATCCTCAAGAAATTGATGAGTCTCATCCAGCATTGCCATTCGAACGATAGGATCGTATTGGCGATATAACTTTCGATCCGGTTGTGTGAAATCAACTTGATCAAGATCAAGCCATTCTGCTGAAAAGTCTTTGATGAACTGCGTTGAGGGGGCATCTCGTCCAACTTCATGCACACTTTTTTTTGGTTCAATTCCAAGTAAACGATCAACCTGCTGCCGACGCACACGTGCGTCTGATAATTTCTTTTTCCTGGCAAGATTCAGAAGTTCCTTATCGGGCGGTCCTCCTGTCAAAAAGTAGCTCAGACGGCTAGCAATCTCATCATCATGAAGCAGCCCCGGCTGCTCCGAAAAATATAAGAATTCTGGACTACAGAGAACGGTCCGATAACCGGCACGCAATGACTCAGAGAATGAATGACCTTCTGAAAGCAGGTTGACGGCAAGGGTTACAGCATTGGCAACCGCTTCCTTTTTCACACCTCGCCGAAAAGCTCTACAAGCAAAAGCATGAATGAGATCAGCAAGTTCTTTCCTTGGTTTCTGGGGCAGTGGCTTCAATTGATCAGGAGTTTTGACATCAGACTCAAGCCGCATGGAACCGAATAACTTTCGCTGGACATCCGCCGCTGAATAACGATGTACCTGCTGCATCTCAATTCTGTCGATGCCCACTCCCGGAACTTTTTGGGGCTCTCCCTCGCCTACACCAACTTGGCCACCTTTAAACCTCGCCCGTTTGATCATGCTATCCTGCGGCCTGATTTCAAGCATATGCCCTCTCGGCAACCATGTCTCGAATTCCACCGTTATTGGAGTTTCACCGACCTGTAAAGCATTTACTGCAGTCAGAATAGGGGCCGTTGAAATACACGGTCCCGAGTGGACCGCCGTCCAGATACCAGCTCCGTTAGGCACATTGATTCCTGAGCAGGAAACACGAAATTGATACCAGCCATCAACTGGTGCAGTTGTGGCAGGAATCCTTCCGTAGTACGCCATTGTTGATGACCAGACTACAGCCTGCCCTTTCAGCATCTCAGGCTCACGACAACGTCTTCTTGGATTTGAGCGTGCTATAGCTTCCGGATCGAGATCTCTAGAGCACTCATCGACTGGGTCAAGTGCACGACGAAAGGCTTCATCGAGCGACTCATCCACCACAGCAAGGTGTCGGGCAAGATGGTGATGGGACATTGTCTGATATTCAGCAACTGTTGTAAAACCACGAGGGCGACCCTCATCCGGTAGTTGGTCGGCCAGTGGAATATCGATCCCCAAAATTTCATGTAACGAACGCTCGACTTGCATTCGTGTTAATCGACGAGCACGTACACGACCATAGGTACGATCAC
>JABHNP010000331.1 GCA_018694455.1 Planctomycetaceae bacterium
ACGATTAATCCTACAGCTGTTGCGGCTTCGAAAGTCATCGTCGAACCTGTCCATGGCGGTCCGCATTCTTAGGCCAAAGAATTTCCTGGTGTTTTTAGAATCATAAATTGTAATCAGAACTTCTTGGAGACTGTTTAGAGAGATTTTGAGAATTATCAGAAGACAGTCCACGATAAGGTGTATATGTTCGATCCAATTTTAATTGCCGGTTTTATTGCGTTATTTGTTGCCGTAGGCGGCCTTTTCCTTGCCCTCAACCTTCTAGTGGGCAGGCTTGTTCGGCCGCAATTGCCGAATACCGAAAAGCTTGAGGTGTACGAGTGCGGTGAGCCAACCATTGGGTCCAGTTTTGTTCAGTTTGATCTTCGATTTTACGTTGTTGCGCTTCTTTTTATAATTTTCGATGTTGAGGTCGCGCTTTTTTTCCCTTGGGCCACAGTGTTTGGTAAGGCAACGCAACTCGCTGACCCAGCAGTTGTAAGTGTTGCGGCTGACGGAACAACGCTTACGCCAGCAACGGCCGGCATTTATAGAGAACTAGGTTTTGCAAATCCAGAAGTTCCATCGTTTGATCCTACATCGCGAGAACTGGCTGGAATCACAACAAGTCGCGGTGAAAAAACACCGAGGCAAGCAGAGTCTGAGTGGGCAGTTGAAAAAAGTGGACGAATGCTTGCGAGGACAGCCTTTATTGATATGTCAGTATTCTATGTAATTTTACTCGTTGGGTTCGCATATGTCTGGTACCGCGGAGATCTGGACTGGGTTCGAGCCGTGGCAGATCAAAGATCAAAAGTTTCTGACGGCGAGGCATGAAAGGTATTTCAATGCGTGGCACCGATTTTATTTCCGAATTAGAAGCTGCCGTAGATGGCGCTCTCATTGGCCGTCATCTTGACGTGGTGGATCCATGGCTTGAGATTGCCGCTGATAAATTATTGGAAACGTGCCGCTGGTTGAAGGATTTATGTGAAATTCGTTTTGATGGGTTGCAGTGTATTACGGCAATTGACTGGTTTGAACCTGATCCGAAAAAAGCGGCTAAGGTTGAATGGGAGCCGCACACCGAAGTTATTTATCACTTGTGGAGTACAAAGGCGCGAGCGAGTTTGGTCCTCAAAGTGAAATTGCCGCGTTGGCAGGGCAACGAGGAAGGTAAGATTCCTGAGTTGTCGAGTGTTGTAAGTGTATGGCGTGGTGCTGATTGGCATGAGAGGGAAGTCTTTGATCTCTCGGGCGTCCAGTTCAATGGTCACCCTGATCTGCGAAGAATTCTTTGTCCCGAAGATTGGGACGGTTATCCGCTACGAAAAGACTACGAAATGCCGCTTGAATATCACGGTATGCGTGGCCGCTAGTTGAACTTTTTCCGTGGAAAGTAATTGAAGCCATGTCTCAAATTTTGGACGACGACCAGCGAATCATCGAGTTTGATGTTCGTACTGATGAGATGCTGGTCAATATGGGCCCTCAGCACCCGAGTACACACGGTGTGTTACGACTGGTCTTACGTACTGATGGGGAAATTGTTTCCGAGATGGAGCCGCATATAGGCTACCTGCATCGTTGTGCAGAGAAGATTGGCGAAAACCTGACTGCAAGGCAGTGGATTCCGTACACGGATCGTATGGATTACCTAGCTGCCATGAATATGAATCTGGGCTGGTCTCTTGCTGTTGAAAAATTGCTACGTTATCAGGTGAGTGAAAAAGCGAAGCATTTGCGAGTCCTTATCGTTGAGCTTAATCGGATTGCGAGCCATCTCGTTGGTATGGGTGCGTATGGTTTGGATCTCGGAACGTTCAGTCCTTTTTTATATGCGTTCCGTGAACGAGAAAAAATCCTTGATCTTTTTGAAGAGGTCTGTGGCGCACGACTGACCTACAGTTATATAACCGTTGGCGGCATGACGGCTGACTTGCCTCCTGGGTGGCTTCAACGATGTGAAGCTTTTCTTGACCAATTTGAACCAATTATTCAGGAATATCATGCGTTGCTGACCACGAATGCGATATTCGTGAAGCGTACTGCGAAAATAGGCGTCCTTAGTCCTGAGATGGCCATTGACTATGGCTGCACAGGCCCGGTCTTGCGAGGTAGTGGCGTAGACATTGACCTGCGACGAGATGGTGAAAGTATCTACACAGCGATGTATGACGGGTACGCGTTTGAAGTGGCGGTCATGAAAAATGGTCACTATCCTCGTGACCACGAATACCCGGCCGTTCCAAGAGATGCAATATTAGGCGACTGCTGGCATCGGTTTTTTGTGAGAATGCTTGAAGTTGTGCAATCAATGGACCTTATTCGGCAGTCTATTGATCGCTATTCGCAGTGTAAGGGTGCACTAGGGGAGCCACTGAAGTTGGCTGAAAAGCTGCCCGCGGGTGATACCTATCTCGAGACGGAGTGTCCCAAGGGGCAGATGGGCTTTTATCTCGTTACCGATGGTACCTCAATACCATGGCGGGTTCGAGCTCGCTCGAGTTCATTCTCGAACCTTGCGGTTTCCCCGGAGCTCTGTCGCGGCTGCTTGATTGCTGATGTCCCAGCCATTGTCGGGAGTCTCGATGTCGTGATGGGGGAGATTGACAGGTAGTGAGGCCCCGGGTTCGCATGGGCCCCTTGTATGAATTCGCAGGTTTGTGCAGAATTCGGGCAAAATTTCTCGATATTCGACACAGAGAACTGTGCAGAAAAACGGTAGATATCATTGGCTTAAAGCTCGCACTGTGGATTGCTCAAAATGGCTGAATTCTTGATCGAAACTATCGGCCTTCCAATATGGCTAGCATGGACGTGCATAGCAGGGCTGTCAGCTGTTTTAATTCTGAACGTAATTGCTGGCGGAGCTCTGGTCTTTATTTGGGCAGAAAGAAAGATTGCGGCACGTATTCAGGACCGCTTGGGCCCGACTAGAACAGGGGGCCGTTTTGGTTGGTTACAATCGTTGGCAGATGGCATTAAGCTTCTAGCGAAAGAAGATCTAATGCCCGATGGCGCGGACGCTCTTTTGTTTCGCCTTGCCCCGTACGTAAGTTTCTGTGCCTCCTTCTGTGCATTCATTGCCTTGCCGTTTGCCTTCGACACTGTCGGTCAACGACTCAATGTAGGAGTCTTTTTTGTAGTTGCGGTGCTTGGTTTAGAGGTATTTGGTGTTATTTTGGCTGGCTATGCATCGGCTTCAAAATGGTCATTGTTTGGTGCGATGCGGGAAGCTGCTCAGGTGGTGAGTTATGAAGTTCCGCTGGGCATGTGTGTCGTGGTGCCGGTAATGCTGGCAGGAAGCATGGATCTCGTTACGATTGGTGAGAAACAAGCTGGATGGGCTACGAATTGGTTCATTTTCCACGATCCGTTTACGTTTATTATTTTTTGGGTGTATTGCACGTGTGCCATTGCAAGCGTGAACAGAGCGCCATTCGATTTAGCCGAGGCTGAGAGTGAACTCGTTGCTGGATTTCATACCGAATACTCCGGCTTGCGTTGGAGCTTTTTCTTTATGGCGGAGTATGGCTCTATGTTTCTCGTGAGTGCACTTGCTGCCATTCTCTTTCTGGGTGGCTGGAACGGTCCTATTCCGGTTTCAGAACTACTTGGGTTGAGTGACGGCGTATCCGCGACAGATCCTTTTGCACTTCGGATAGTTGGGTGTATGAATCTTTTCCTGAAGGCAACAGCCGGTGTCTTGCTTATGATGTGGATTCGCTGGACGCTGCCACGACTCCGTATTGATCAAGTGATGACAACATGTTTGAAGTACTGTACGCCGATAGCGGCCGCCATGTTCCTCGGTGTCATGCTGTGGCAGTTATTCCTGCCCGGCGGGCTTGTTGCAGGAAGCTTCCGTGCCGCAGCTGGTGTCCGTGAAGGATGGCTTGAGCAAAGCTATCGCAAAGAGTCAGCTGATGAAGAATCGTTAAGTGTGAAAACGTTATCGCGTCATGTTTTTGAGGTGTCGCGATGAATCAAGCTTCTTTCGGTATCTCAGTAAGTCTTTTTGCATCTATAGATTGGCACGGATTTTTCTTTTTACTCTTTGCGGCGATCGCTTGCGTTGCCGCTCTGATGGTCGTGCTGTCGAATAACGTCGTTCGTATGGCACTGCATCTGGTTCTTTCCTTGGGTGCTACGGCAGGGCTCTTTTTTCTGGCCGGTGCAGAATTTGTCGGTGCAATGCAATTAATGATTTACGTTGGAGGAACATTAGTGCTCCTCGTTTTCGGCGTTATGCTGACGGCCCAAACGCAGTTGGTTTCACTTCGGACGCCGGCAGGCGATCGAGTGATTGCTAGTATTCTTGCCGCAGCTCTTCTCGCAGTTCTTGTGCAGGCTGCATTCTCGATTGAGTCTTGGCAGAAACCTGGACAAGGGATGGTTTCCGCGCCTACCGCGACACCACTTGGTATGGCGCTTGTCGGGGTCCGTGTCGATCAACATGCCGAAGAAGGTTTGTTGGCGCCTAAGAGTGGTTATCTTCTTCCATTTGAAATTGTCTCAGTGCATCTTTTGGTAGTTCTGATTGGGGCCGCATATTTAGCGAGGGCAAAACGCCGACGAGTTCCACGCCCGGTCGATTTGGTTGCGTCGGTAGATTCAGTAGAACCAAGATCCTCAGGCAATAGCTCCACTACGATTCTTTCCGGAGGCTCCGAATGATAATTGCTTTGCTAGGAGTTGCGAGTGTTTCTCATTATCTCGTAGTTGGCGCGATACTGTTTAGCTGTGGTGTTGTTTGCATGGCAGTAAAGCGGAATGCTCTCGGCGTACTTATGGGCATAGAACTTGTTTTGAACGGTGCAAATCTCAACTTTGTTGCCTTCGGTTCGAACTATCTTGCTGCTGATGGTAAATCGCCACTTGGGCTTGATGGCGAGGTGATGGCGCTGTTTGTTATTTTGTTAGCAGCAGCTGAAGCAGCTGTCGCATTGGCGATTACGCTCAATTTTTATAACAACCATGCGACGGTCGACGTTGATCGCGCGGATGACTTGCACGGATAATGGGTATCACGAAGTAAAAGCATGTACAGCACTGCCGCATATCTCTTTCCAATTTTGCTCGGAATTGCTTGGCTGATTCCACTGGCGTCATTTGTGGCGATCCTGTTTTTTGGCCCTCGTATGGGTGCCCATGGAAAGGGTGCGGCTACTGTAGCGACGTCAGCAATTGGTGCTTCGTTACTTCTGTCTCTTATTGCTTTAGTTTTGTGGTCACTGCATCCAGTTCGGTCAGAGCATCATGATGGGGGCCACGCTGCGGTCCACGAGAGTGATGCCGGGCAAGCAGTCAATATCTGGCCCACGTCGTATCGATCGCCTGCGAGTAGTGATGTCACGGGCGATGCAAGTAGTCATGGTGGTGATCATGGAGAAAACAGTGCACCACTCGCGTACTCTGGAGACTGGTACACACTGTATGCCGGTGGCTCTCTTCGGTTGTCGATTGGCTGGTACATCGACTCAATTACGGTTTTGATGTTCGCTTTGGTGACTTTTATCGCAACGTGCATACATGTTTATGCCGCTGGCTACATGCATGATGAACTTCATGACGTAACCGATTCTGAAGTTCAGCTGACCGAAGGCGGATCATTTTGTAGGCCGGGACGTTTTCATCGTTTTTTTCAAGCTCTGTCCCTATTCTGTTTTTCCATGTTGGGGATAGTCATTGCCGGCAATCTTGCAATGGTTTTCATATTCTGGGAACTCGTTGGTATCTGCTCCTGGTTTCTTATTGGTTTCTACTTCGAACGACATTCGGCATCAACGGCTGCAAATAAAGCATTTATTGTGAATCGTGTTGGCGATTTTGGGATGCTTATTGGGCTTATGGCGCTCTGGGGTGGGCTAGGAACCTTGCACTTTGGTGACAGCGTAAATCCTTCGACAGGTGAGAGACAATCAGGTTTATTCGAGTTGGTGCGTCCCGCGAAAGGCCGTTATGTTCAGCAGGTTCCGGATGGGTTAGTCGCATTCTCTGCGGCTGATCAGATTGTTAAAATCGCTGCTACCCAACCCACTTCAAGTGAATTGCATCGTGAAGTTGCTTCTGCCTTGCCAGAATGGCGTGAGCAGGGGTACGGCAAATGGCTTCTGTTTGTTGCAGGAATTGGAATTTTCTGTGGTTGTGTCGGCAAGAGTGCACAGGTCCCACTCTTTGTCTGGTTGCCAGATGCAATGGAGGGACCTACTCCTGTTTCAGCACTCGTGCACTCCGCAACGATGGTGGCTGCAGGTGTCTACCTAGTTGGACGTTTCTTTCCAGTGCTCACTCCGGATGTTTTGCTTGTCATAGCGTATACCGGTGGTTTGACTTTGTTTATCGCAGCAACAATTGCCGTGACTGCCACTGACATTAAGCGTGTGCTTGCTTATTCCACAGTGAGTCAACTTGGTTATATGATGCTCGCGTTGGGCGTTGGCGGATGGGTTGCTGGTTTATTCCACCTGATTACTCATGCATTTTTCAAAAGTCTTCTTTTCCTTTGTTCGGGATCGGTCATTCATGCCTGCCATACAAATGACATGCGGAAGATGGGCGGGCTATTAAAAGTCATGCCGTATACAGGATGGACCATGCTTGTTGGGTGCCTTGCAATCATTGGTGCAGGAATTCCGTTTGTCGTGGGTCTCAGCGGCTATTATTCGAAAGATGCAATTCTTGCCCAAGCTCTACTCTTCTCCAAAACAAATCCCCAGCACTCAATTCTCTATGTAGCTGTTGCTGGCGGTGCATTCATTACTGCCTTTTACATGTTTCGTCTTTGGTTTATGACGTTTGCTGGTTCGCCACGCGATGAACATGTTTTTAAGCATGCGCACGAGTCACCCCGGGTGATGACTGCTCCTCTTGTTGCATTAGCCGTTTTTGCTGTCGTTGCGGGCTGGTCGCTGCCAGGCGGCCTTGGCGTTGAAAGTCTACTCGAGCAGTCGCGTCCGGCAGGCACCGCGGAAACCATAACGACGGCAGGTATTTTTGGAAACATAACAGTGCCTGCGGAGCACGAAAGTCATGTTGGTGCGATACATGTGACGGCAACGCTCACGGCGTTTGCAACAGCACTTGCTGGTGTGCTCCTCGCGGCTGCCATGTATTTTAAACCACTGATTTCACCGGTTGCAGTTGCTCACGCTGCTCGCCCGATCTACACCTTTTTGGTTCATCGGTGGTATGTCGATGAACTTTATCATGCAGTTTTCGTGCTTCCTACGCTTTGGGCGGCTCGGTTCGTAAGCGCTATTGATACTCAGGTTATCGATCGATTTATAAATTCACTTGCATGGACAGCCAAGCGTATCGCCAGCGTGGACGCATGGTTTGATCGAGTCGTTGTTGATGGCATAGTGAATTTTGCTGGTAGGTCTACTTGGAAGGCTGGGCTTGAATTGAAGCGCATGCAAACAGGTAGTCTCCGGCAATATGTGATGTTTATTGTTGTTGGTACCGTCGCAATTTTTGTTCTTGCAACGCTTTTGTTCAGGACTTCACTTGCTGGTTAAATTTCCCCCCGCCGTTCATGGAATAACTCATGGCACCCGCTGAGAACCCCGCCTTCTGGCCGCTTACTCTTATTGTATTTTTGCCTGCGATCGTAGCGGCATGTTTATCTCTGCCGATTTTCCCCAAGGCTCGTGAGGAAATAATTCGGTGGATTACCTTTGGGACAACAGCTATTGTTTTTCTGCTGTCGTTGTGGGTTGCTGTCCCACAGTTTTTCGGCGCTGTAGGACCGGGCCAGTTTGTGGTCGGGCAGCCAGAAATGCAGAGCGTTGTGAAACTTCCTTGGATTGAGTCCTTTGGGATTGAGTACCTGCTGGGTGTTGATGGAATAAGCTTACCCCTCGTAGTTTTGACAACGTTTATTTCAATGTTGGCAATTGGGGCGAGTTGGCCAATTAAGAAGCACGTGAAGGCATATCATGTACTATTCCTCCTGCTTGAAACCGGCATGCTTGGTGTCTTCGTTTCACTCGACTTCTTTCTGTTTTATGTTTTTTGGGAAGTCATGCTCCTGCCCATGTATTTCCTGATTGGTGTCTGGGGCGGGCCGAG
>JABHNP010000370.1 GCA_018694455.1 Planctomycetaceae bacterium
CTCAGCCTGGATGCTACCTCAGACGTTGACCAATTTCTGCCGGAAAGCTACCAGCCTGACTTTCTGAGATGAAAGAAAGCGTGATCAAGATACTTTGGCAACCTGGGGAATATGTGGTTTAAAGTACCTATCTACAAGAAGTAACAGAAGTAGTAACAGAAGTAGTCAACGTAGTCGTACAACTAGAGGCCACATGAGAACTAAATTAGTTACTCTTTTGTACCGATAGGGCAGCCGCGTCTAAACGCCGGCATAAGTAATCCCCTGCAGCGCCGCCAGCTTCTGGGCGTTCATCTCTCCGGTTGCGCCACGTTGATAAAGAGTGGGGAAGACATCAACCAACGTTTGAGAAACACCGCCATACACCTCACTTTGCGGGCCGGCAAAAGGCGGCAGGCTGTCTATTGAGTGAGGGTCCACATCGCCAACAAAATGCCTAGCTTTGACCGCCATATGCGGTTCACTACTCATGCCTTGGAATTGAGGGAAATTTTGAATCTGAGTAATCACCACTTTGTCCTGATAGACAACATGGTCTGTGATAAGGCTGGTACCGCACTCCTTGCAGTAAAAAAGCGTGTTTCTCGAATCCACAGAGAGTTTGACCACGCCGATATTCGGCAAGCCTCGAGTCACAGAAAAATCATTGGGCAACCACAAGGTGTCGAGCATTTGGTGGTTTGGCGGCTGCGGGCCGCCCTTCGTTTCATGCAAAAAGCGCATTCCCGCGCTGCAATCAGAACAGCAGCATTCCAATCGCCATAGCTCTTTGCGCTCGCGCCACTGCAATGCGGTCCCACCGCATTGACATTGAATGTTTAGCATCTTGGGCCGCGCTCCTTTGTTCTTCTTCATACTTAGGCTTGCAAGACCATTTCCGGCCTGTTTCCACTGCTTGACATAGCGTACTCCGGCGCGCTCTTAAACCCCGGTGTCGATGAAGCCACCTGCGAACTCATAGAACGCTGGGTTCATTGGTTCCAACAAGTCAATAAAATCATTCTTCACTGGCCCGCAAACAAGAAAGGATGTCGGCGTGAAGGCAGCCTTCGTGGCTACCCTATAACTTGCTATGGCACACAAGTGACAACAGCGTTGGCAGTATCTATCGTTTGATCTTCATTTATAACGGTGTACTGGTACAAAAACTAATTTTCATCCTCTCCGGGAAGATTCAGTTTCCAGGATGTCACGAATGAGTCTTTTCCTTTTTCGAGGCCACTTTTCTTCGAATCTATCCTAAAGGAAAGTACACCGTCTGAGAAATTCACTAATTTCCCTACGGGCTTATTCATTAAGCCGCAATAATGAGTGGTTTGAAGTACTCCATTCTGAATGTTAAATATATTCAACATCTCGACTGGCGCCTCATCGTTTAATGTTTCCGTACTTTCCTCAAGAAAAGCGCTCCCGTTAAAACGAAGGGTGTACCTGAGTTTCAAATCACAGAAAATTGGGGTCAGAGTCGTTACACTGACCCTAACTCTTGGTGGCGGCTAAGAATTGGTTCTTATGAGAATGCTAGCGGAACAATAAAATACCTGTGGAGTGGGTTATTTGTCACTGTTGCGGACCGACCCTCTTAAGAATTCCCATAACAACTTGTGCTGAATTATCGGCAGCTTTGTCCGCGAATTTTGCAAAGCTGTGACTTGCGTTGCCGTCCGCGAGATCAGATAGCGTTCTGATAACCACCACGGGAACGTTAAATTCATAGGCTACACGAGCAACAGGCCCTCCTTCACTCTCTACGGCGTAGGCATCGAATTTTTCTCTAAGAAACCGAACGTAAGATTCGCTGGCAATAAACGCTTCACCACTTACGATAGTTCCTTGAAAGACATGCTTATCTCCTACAACCTGTCTTGCTGCATCGACTGCGATTTGCCTCAACTTTTTGTCTGCCGGTATAGAGCCGTCAGGATAAACTCCACAATCTGGTTTCCAAACAAAGCCATTGTTGGTTTCGGTGCCGCAGTCATGGATAACTAAATTTTTTGACACAACGACATCCATCACTCTTGTTCCCTGAGCAACGCCTCCTGCAATACCAGTAAAGATGATGGCATCTACGCCAAGTTCATGGATCAGGATGCTTGTGGAGGCGCTGGGCAAGATACCGTAACCACCTGCTTGAACTAAGACAACGTCACGAGACTGGAGTGTCGCAAGGTGATAATCAACACTTCCAATCGTAATTGTTTCGTGGACGGTCGCCTGACTTAGCAATAGGCGCAGTTCACTCTCTAATGCGCTCATGATGCCGAAACGCTTGTATGTCTCATCGGCCCGCGCATTGGTGAAGCCATAGATGATAAAACTAAGCAGAAGCACACTACGGAAGATGGTTTTTCGATAAGACATGGGCGCTTTGTGTATTAGCTACAACCTGAATTTCATCTAGAATACATGGGCAGAAGATTTGTGCCAGGTTGATTTGAATATGGAGCTAATCTTCTGTGGAAAAGTTATCCGATATCCTTGCCATGTGCTTAAAAAGCTACTCATCTGGAGCGCAGCTCAAGCGACGTGCGCAAAGACCCAGTCTTAGTATCTTATTCCGCCACGGTCAACATATGCATAGGTCCTCGAAGAACCATCTTTAAGCAATAGCTTTATCTCGTAGGGATCGACTCTGTTTTCATATTCCATTCCTGGTGAACCAACTGGCATGCCTGGAACGGCCAGGCCAATGGACTCATTGATTGGGTTTTCAATAAGACGCTTCATCGCTTCGGCAGGAACATGCCCCTCAAAAACGAGTCCGCTAGGATGAACAGCCGTATGACAGGATTGATACCGTGCAGCAATTCCCTTTTCTCTCTTAATCATATTCAAGTCTGATACTTCCCGTGCCTCCGTATGAAACTCGTTATCTTCAACGTGGTCAATCCATAGCGCGCAACAACCGCAGGTTGGGCTCTTATAAACGATCATTGCGTCGTTCGCGTTTTCGACTCGGGCCAATTTTGGTCTCTCCAAAGTATTAGCGCCAACCACGACTGCGATAAGCAACGAAATTGATCCTATCCCTGCAAAAACATATTTCATCATTTCTTACCTTCAATAAAAGCCCGGGGGCAATCGTAAAAACAAACCACATCTTCCGTGATTTAGCATTGAACGGCCATGCCGAATTTAGCTGCTGCTAAAGGATGAGGTGTTGGGTGCCTGATCGATCAAGCGCATATCTCACCCAATGTGCCCTTTAACACTGCCAGGCACCCAAGCATATAGCTTGCTGCGCCTGATTGTCGCACAAGGTATGGCAGGACCCAGCCGGCCACGTACTGCTCCGAGTGGTTCGGTTGCCAGGATAAAGTTGTTTATCGGCATCTGGCACCAGTCCGGCACCTCTGGTAATTTGCCATCATCAAAAATTTCACTGTCTTGATCAACAACACACCATAGCCAGTGTTGCTTGCCAAGGATTTGATGCGGGCCTGGGGAATGTTGTTCTATGCAGCTTCTAGCAAGCGCTCAAGCTTGCCGATCTGGTTTTCGGTTCGTATAACTTGCCAGAGCGCTTCAGCATCGGGATGCACTTTGCGTAGATGATTGAGCCATTGTTTTAGCCTGCCGGCACAGTCTTTTTCAGGCATCGTCTGCCGAATGTCCTGCCAAAAATTGATTAGCAATTGTCGAACCGCCTGCCACTGAGGTTCCGTCATTTCATTTTTTCGAATCTTACTTGCGAGGTCAGGACATCTCACTGCACCTCTGCCCAGCATCACATCCGGAGTGCCTGAGGCCGCAACGCAGGCATGGTAATCCGCGACTGTCCAGATATCACCGTTAGCAATCAGCGGTATCCGTATGGAACGTTTAATTTTCGCTAACTCATCCCAGTGTGCTGGCGGAGAGTAACCTTGCAGTCGGGTGCGTGCGTGAACTGTTATTTCGTTAGCGCCACCAGATTCTATTGCGTGGGCGTTGTCCAGCATCAACGAGAGATCGTCATAGCCAAGCCGCATCTTGGCCGATACGGTGACGTGAGCCGGCAAGGCGCAGCGAACCGCGTTAACAACCCTGTAAAGACTCTCTGGATCTTTGAGCATGGAAGAACCTGCTTGACGTCGATTGACAGTTTTGCTCGGGCAACCAAAATTGATATCGATGCCGTACGAACCAAGGCTCACGGCCAGATGAGCATTTTCAGCCATGGCATGTGGGTCGTTACCCATGAGTTGAACGCGAATGGGTGTTCCGCAACTGACTTTTCCGCCATGTCTAAGCTCCGGACAAAGCTTGTAGAAGACCCGGTCTGGATAGACGCGATCCACCACACGCAGAAATTCGGAAACCACCCAATCAAACCCACCTTGCGCTGTGAGCAAGCGACGTAAATGCACATCTGCGAGGCCTTCCATTGGTGCTAGAACTATTCTCATCGGTTTTTCGACTATTGGCGTATTGTTGTTGAGGGAGTTTATGACGCGACGCTTCCTCATCACGGCAGGTTTCCAAACCATAAATAGTTGCGTTAATGTGCACTACGATTTCACGCATCATACCAAAGAGGGTAGCTCAAACGTTGACCAATTTCTGCCGAAAAGCTACAACCCTGACTTTCTAAGATGAAAGAAAGCGTGATCTAGATACTTTGGCAATCTGGGAAATGTGTGGTTCAAAGTACCTATCTATCAAGCTCAAACGTCTCAACTGGAAACTGTCTCAGGCATCGGC
>JABHNP010000371.1 GCA_018694455.1 Planctomycetaceae bacterium
TAGCTGGGGCGGATGCAGTACCAATCGAAAGACACGCCTTACTCTCCGATGGCCGAGTTATGGCACTTGTGTCTCCCGGGGCTAGGATCAGTTGGATGTGTGCTCCACGTGTTGATGGGCCCGCATTATTTTCTGAGTTGCTTGGTGGTCCTGCAGCTGGCCATTTTACAATCGAACCCTCTCAGCAGGACAATAATTCTCAACAGCAATATGACGGAACGTCTCTTGTTTTGAAAACAACGTGGCCTCGTTTGACCGTAACAGATTTCCTCGATTGCTCTGCTGGAAAACCTACACAACGCGCAGGAAGAACTGATCTGATCCGGCAGATAGAAGGACGCGGGGAAGTGCGAATCACATTTGCGCCTCGACTTGACTTTGGAAGACTTCCTACCCGCTTAGTTGTTCGTGAAGATGGACTAGAAATCGATGATACGATCGATCCTATTGTCTTACGTGCACCCGGTGTTGAATGGGAACTTCAGGAGGAGGGTTCTCACCAAACTGCCGTCGGTACAGTAGTGCTGCGAGGAGAACCACTACGCCTCGAACTCCGCTATGGCACAGGATCATTACGCGAACAGCAAACTCTTCCTCCTCAAGAGCGATACCGACGCACCAAATTGTATTGGGAGTCTTGGGCAGATCGGCTGGTCTTGCCGAAACGAGAAGGCCCACTTGTTCGCCGTAGTGCACTCGTTCTAAAAGGACTTTGCTATGGTCCAACAGGCGGAATAGTTGCTGCTGCAACAACAAGTCTTCCTGAACACCTTGGTGGAATACGAAACTGGGACTATCGCTATTGCTGGCTGCGAGACGGAGCCATGTCAGCGGCTGCCTTGGTAAAACTTGGTTCTTTTTCCGAAGCAATGGCTTTTCTCGATTGGATGCTGGCAGTTGTTGACCGGGCAGCAGCACCTGAACGCCTCATGCCTTTATATACAGTGACAGGGCACGAGGTTGGTGCTGAAGCAGAGATTGCTGAACTCGCCGGATACGCTGGTTCACGACCAGTTCGTGTTGGTAATGCTGCACGAGGACAAGTTCAATTAGACGTCTTTGGACCAATCGCTGAACTCGTATGGCAGCTTCTTTTAGCTGAGGCACCTGTATCAAGCGAACACTGGCGACTCGTTGAAGCAATGGTTGGGGCAGTCGAAGCTCGTTGGCATGAGCCTGATCATGGCATCTGGGAGATTCGTAAACCGCGACGACATCACGTCCACTCGAAAGTAATGTGCTGGCTCGCGGTTGACCGTGGGATTCGTATCTCTGAGCGATTCTTAGATCGAAAGAAGCCTGCTTGGGAAGAGCTTCGTCAGACTATTGCAGATGACATCCTTGAGAAAGCTTGGCATGAACAAGCCAACGCCTACACAGCAGCATACGGCGGAGATGACCTCGATGCTGCATCTCTCATGATTGGATTGATGGGGCTAGTCGATTGTACTGACCCTAGATTTATGGCCACAATCGATGCCATAGATAAACGTCTTCGGATGGGACCAACCGTCTTTCGATATCTTGCTGATGACGGCTTGCCAGGAAGAGAGGGTGGCTTTTTCATCTGTGCCAGTTGGCTAGTCGATTCGTTGTGCAAAGCTGGCCGGCGTGATGAAGCAGAGTCTTTATTCGAATCAATGATCGAACTCGCTGGCCCCGAGGGCTTACTACCAGAACAGTACGACCCCCTTCTACAAAGAACTCTTGGTAATCATCCGCAGGCTTACTCTCATATAGGTCTCATCGAAAACGCTTTAACACTGTCTTCAGATTAGCCGTCGGGTTGATTTAATATATCCACCTTTAAGGCAGGCAACGCACTACCCTCTGCCGCAGTCCTGTCCTGGGCGATGACTGCATCTGGAAGATGATAAAAGCCAATCGCAAGAATGAGGTAGGTTGCCAAAAGTATGAAGCCTTCCATCCATGTAGCTTTACCCGCGTTGATAACCTCTCTCGCGATGATAATTGTTAATACAATGGAAACGACTTCGAACATTGAAAATGATAGATTCATTTGTTCACCGAGAAACAGTCCTGTGAAGACTAATAGGGGGGCTACGAAAAGAACCATCTGTATTGTTGATCCAACAGTTGCCGCCAAAACAAGCTCTTGTTTCCCCTGCCGTGCGAAACGAACCGCAGTAAGCACTTCCCCGATTCCTCCGACACCACCAAGAAGCACGATCCCACTGAAGGTGTCAGAAAAACCCATAACACGAGTTGCCGGGATGAGTGCTTCTGTGGCGAATTCACTGATAAACGCTAGCATTGCACCACTCAACCCAAGAACAGCAAGGCTTCGTGATGCTGAATATGATTCTTTGCGGTCATCCACGATTGGCGTGGCGTCTTCAGCATAGTGCCGACTACCGAGGAGTGTGATCAGGACGTTACCAACGTAGATCACTAATAGAATAGCCGACAGTTCAAGAGATAGATCTCGAGTACCTTGGGGTGTTCCAATGCGAAAAACTGCAGGAACAATAAAACAAAAACCACACATGACGAGCATCAGTCCTGACGACCGAAACTGACGCCTATCAAAGGAATGAACTCCATGCTTGAGAGTTCCTATCACAAGAGCGCAGCCCAAACCAACAAGTAAATTAACCATGATAGAACCGGTCAGCGAAGCTTTTACAATCCTTCCGAGACCGTTCCGTAATGCAACTATGCCAATGATGAGTTCTGGGGCATTACTCAGTGTAGAGTTCAGCAAACCACCAACAACAGAGCCGAGATGTTTCGAGAGTCTTTCAGTCGCAACCCCCATGACCTCAACTAATGGTACGATCGCCGAAAGTGATACCACGAAAACTATCCGTGGGTCGGCATCAATCGCATGGAGTACAAAAGATAATGGGATTAAGATAAGAAGTAGTCGTTGGTACATAATCCGAGTATATCCAGCAGAATGATTCTGAATATTGCTGTTTCATATACATAGTTTTCTTCCTTTTTGTATTCTTAGGATCATTGTAGTTACACATCAATCTTCGCTCAGCGTGTCTCAATGGCAACGTATTATCCACCGTCTAATAATGACGTTCCTCCATTTCGGGAACAAATCGGCACCGTCGTAATAGGTGCTGCGGCCGGACTTGCCGCTGTCGGTTTTCACGCCGTGATGAATCTTGCTGAGGTAGCAAGGGCGAGACTTGCCATCCTTGCAACATCTTATGGAATTACTGCTCAAATCGGAGTTGTTGTAACATGTGGAATATTAGCGGCGACGGCCGTTTTGCTTGTCCGGTTTTTTGCACCCGAAGCGGAGGGTAGTGGCATTGCAGCGGTGATGCAGGCTCATCGAACAGTAGGGGCACGACGAGCCCTACGTATTCTCTGGGTAAAATTTCTAGCCGGGTTTTGTGCGCTATCCTCTGGCATGCCACTCGGCCGGGAAGGACCGAGTGTTCAAATTGGTGCAATGTCGGCAATCGTACTCAGGCAGTTTGGGCTTGGGCTGGTGTACTATCGAAGAAGAGCCGTTGAACTCGGTGCAGCAGCTGGTTTAGCAGCTGCGTTCAATGCCCCCTTGTCAGGAGTTGTTTTTTCGTTCGAGCTTCTCAAGCAGCCATTCCATGCACATAACTGTTTTGAAACCATTCTCGCTTGTGCCATCGCTGATTGGGTGTGTCGTCTCTTTCATGGGCCTGTTTTCGAACTTCCAATTTCCCTTGATGGCTTCCGAGAATGGCAAGAGTTACCCACGTTTGCTCTTGTTGGGCTTTGCACTGGTGTTGTCTGCCTGGTGTTTCAAAATTTCCTACTCTTTGTTGCCAAACGATTTCATAAATTTCATGATTTCTCAAATAAAATAATTTTAGTCACAGGCCTATGGGGATGCCTACTCGGAGTCATTCTCCTTATTAAGCCTGAAGTACTTGGTATTGGTCATCAAATCTTTGAAGATGCAATTCATAATTCTTTACCGCTCCTCCCAGCGATTCTCATTTTGGCTTCTCGCATTCCTCTTAGTGCCATCAGTTATGCGACTGGTGCACCCGGTGGACTCATTGTCCCTGCATTATTATTTGGCGTTCTCTCAGGACACATTTTTTCGACAAGTTATGCATCTTTAGTTGGCGGTGTCGATGCTGACTTTCACGCGGTCTGTCTCGTTGCTGGCATGGCGGCAAGTATTGGAGCTCTTTTTCGTACTCCACTCACGGCTACCATCATGGCTGTTGAAATAACGGGTGCGTACGACTGTCTCTTAGAAATATCCATTGCTTATCTCACGGCACACTCTCTACTTGGACTCGCCCGCCAACCAGATCTATATACAGCTCTGGGGCGTATTCATGAAAGGCACGCTGGAAAACAATCCACAAGACTCAGCGCAGCAAGGCCGCCCTCTACGTATTGAATAGTTAAGCCGCTTTACGTTGATCTTCGACGATCTTTGTCTGCGCAGATGGGCGTGGAAGCCCATGCTCTTCTAGAAATTTTCTTAGACATACGACTTCCGCCGTAAGGTCCCTCAATTCATCCTGATGATCATCTTCATGCTGTAAAAAATGCCCAGCAATGAGACCCGATAAAGCACCGAAAGAACTCGCGCCCGTGACCATCAAGACGAAAGCAACTATTTTCCCTTCCCAACTTGTTGGATAGAGATCTCCATAACCAACTGTGGTTACAGTACAGATTGACCACCAGATAGCGTCTTCCGGTGTTGTTATATTACCTCCACGGGATCCCTCAAATTGCAAGATAGCGAAGCTACATGAAAAAATTACGACAACGGCGATAAAGCTCCCAGCAAGCACTGCATTTCTTGCACGATTCTTAAAAACAAGTGAGGCAAGAAAACGTGTTGCCTTTATTCCACGAATAACTCGTAGCACTCGAACTACGCGGGCTGCTCGACCCCACCGCATTGAATCAAACACCGGTATTGATGAAAGAAGATCAATCCATCCCCACGTCACAAAATAATGCCAACGATTAGGGGCACGCACCAAACTAAGAATAAAGTCAACCAGAAATACAATACAGACAATAAGATCAGCGTAGGCCAGTAATGATCTTGCCGACGGAGTCAGTTCCACCACGACACCGATCATGAGCATTCCGATGGCAATCAAGCTCACCAATAGAATCAATGCATTATACCCAGCCCATTTTTCGTCATATAAACGAGGACTTGCTTTTCGCAGGCTTTGAGATCTAGTTGACTGAAAATGAGGTGTATCGTGAGATTGACTCGATACGCGAGAAGTGACCATACGTTTAATAGTTATCGCCTGTATTTTTACATTCTAATTCGAGAACAACACTCAGTGCCAGGGTTTTCAAGTCTCGGCAGGAAGATCATAGAGCTCCATCTGCTGGTAATGGGACACCAATTCTTCTCAACGAGACACTTTATTACCGTGTACTCAAACAAAAAATTGAACTTGGTCTGGGCAACCTAGGCGTGGTACTTCTATCCCTGATATGATTAAATCCCATGGTAAAAAGTGCTTCTGTGATTACTGCTCGTTCATTAGAAATACCCCACACAGCCATGCCATCCCATTCTGCCGTACATGCTGAGTTTCTCGACTTTCGCGACAAATCGCATGGCGCTATCACGGTTGACGACGTTGCGTCCACAATTGCCGACGGACGATTTGCTTGGATTGACACAACACTTCAAGACCAACTTTATACCGACCTTAAACGATCGTTGCCTGAATACTTGGTGGTCCAAACTCCTGTCCAGAAAATTCTTAGCTCTGAATATAATGAAGGATGTGATGAACTCGTCTCATCATTACACAGAACAGAGGATGCTTTACATATCCGACTCGTAGGAGCCTGTGACACTTCGAATAAAATTATTAGTGAAGTGCTCGATATTGTTATTTGTGAGGGCCTTCTCGCTACGTTCTCAAATGGCTCATGTGGTGTCCTTCATGCAGTTCGTCGTGACTACATTCGAGACTTTGAACAACACGCTGCAACACCAAGCTTTCTACTCTATGAGTTCTGGGATAAACAAATTGAACAGTTTTTATCCGTACAAGGTTTTCTCGATGAAGAAGTTGAGTCAACTCGCATTGCCCTTCGACGATCTGCAGATGAAGCGACACTAGCCAAACTTGCAAATGTCTCTGGCAGGCTTCTGGCGTTGAGAAAGCGAGTGCTACCAGCTCGACGCGTACTGGAAGAATTAGTTTCCAGAAAAACAACGCTGGTTAGTGAAGCAACACTACAATTCCTCAGTAACATGATTGGCACACTCGAACGTCTTCTTGCCGACATCACAGCAAATCGAGAAATTCTAGAAAGTGCAATGAATTTCTCCCTCACGGTAATGACTCATCGAACTAACATGACAATGAATCGCCTCGCCGTTGTAAGCACTATTTTTCTGCCACTTACTTTTCTCTGCGGCGTCTATGGTATGAATTTTGAAATAATGCCAGAAACAGCGTGGGTGCACGGATATACAATGTTCTGGGTTGTATCAGCGATTATCACCCTCACACTAACATTAGTACTGCGGAAAGCACGGCTACTTTAGATAGGTGACTCTTCTGCTTTTTCGTACAAAAGCTTCGAGGATTATTCGCTCTTCTATATCTTTGTCCCTCAGCTGAAACAACCAGAACTATCCATTGTTCTGGTAATACTGATTAGCACGCTTTTAGAAGATTACGAAAAGTTTGCTGAATACGTTGACCTTTTGTCCTCGTGAGGTACTGTTGAAAGCGTCAATGAGACACTCTGTCTCATTGAAATAGGGACTGAAAGATCTGTAGTTTCACTTCATGGCTGATAACGAAGAATTCATATCGGAATTTCTTGTCGAGGCGTCTGAAAGCTTGGACCAACTCGACCAGGATCTCGTTGCGCTCGAAAAGCAGCCGCACGACTCAGATCGCTTAGCGAGTATCTTTCGAACAATTCATACCATTAAAGGCACCTGCGGGTTTTTTGGCTTTACTAAACTAAGCACCTTATCCCACCACGGTGAACATTTGCTTGGTCTTCTTCGGGATGGGCAAGTTCGTTTTAATAAAACTCTGGCCTCTCTCCTGCTCGAGCTTGTTGACGCAATACGGACATTTTTATCATCCATAGAGTCTACGGGCAAAGAAGGTGATATCAGCTTTCCAGATCTTTGCCAACGGCTCGACGGAGCCTGTGTTGCGACAGATACTGACTCTTTAATCCGAGAGCAAGAATCTGCTTCCTCGACCACAAACAGCATTGAACAATCTGACCAAGAAAATCCGACGTTCATACCGCCTCTTGATGAAATTCCGACATCAGCAGTCGTCCCTGAACTTATTCAAAGTGATAGGCCTGATTCCGCACTAAAGACTGATTCCGCATTAAAGACTGATTCCGCACTACAGACTGATTCTGAATCAGGTAAAGAAAACTCTCGCCCAACAAATACGATCGATGCCACGATACGGGTAGACGTACAATTACTCGATACAATAGTCGACCTCGTGGGCGAACTTGTCTTGGCTCGAAACCAATTACGAACAACAGTTACGGACGAACCTGCGCTACTAGATGCCGTCAACCGAATCCACAACGTAACTGGTGAACTCCAAGAAGTGGCTATGAAGACGCGGATGGCCCCAATCGATCAACTCTTCAACAAGTTTCCTAGAATTGTTCGTGATGTCGCAGCAACATGTAACAAAGAAGTTAGTCTTCACGTTGACGGCACTGACACCGAACTCGATCGAACGCTGATCGAAAAAATACGTGATCCACTTACTCATTTAATTCGTAATGCTGTGGACCACGGAATCGAACCGGCTGATATAAGAACAACTGCTGGAAAACCAACTACAGGACAGTTGTCTTTGCGTGCTTTCCAGGAAAGTGGTCAGGTCACTATTGAGGTATCAGATGACGGCGCCGGCATCTCAGTCAATGCCGTCCGCAAAAAAGCTGTTGAAAAAGGGCTTGTGACGGATACTGTGGCTGCCGACATGTCCACAGAGCGAATATTTCAGTTTATTTTCGAACCTGGCTTTTCAACGGCTCATGCCGTGACGAATATATCTGGACGCGGCGTCGGCATGGATGTTGTTCGTACAAACATAGAATCTATCGGCGGGACTATTGACATTAGTAGTCAAAGTGGCGTTGGCACTGTTGTCCGAGTCCGAATTCCACTCACTCTTGCAATCATTCCTGCTTTAATTGTTTCAAGCGGTAACCAACGGCTTGCAATACCGCAATCATATATACAAGAACTGGTAGGGCTGAGAACAAACGGAAAGAGCCATATGATCGAGGGGCTAGAGGGTGCTCCTGTTCTACGATTACGAAATCGTCTTATTCCAGTAGTCTACTTGGACAGATGGCTTGGTCTTCGTGAGTGGAAAAAGCGGCCCCATACCGGTGCCGTTGTCGTGGTAAAAGTTGACAATCATGAATTCGGACTTGTCATAGATGCGGTGACAACATCCGAGGATCAAAACAATCATGCGACTGAGACGACTGGGCTATGGTTTATTGTTGTGAAAGCGATCAGTAGCCTCTTGGCACCCATGGGTATTTATTCCGGTGCAACAGTAATGGGTGACGGTAGCGTTGTCCTTATTCTTGACCTTCGAGGAATCACAATAGCTGCGGATATTCCTGCCCACGCACGCCGAGCAGTTGATCCTCGAAGCAAAAACAATGACTTCAAGGAGATAAGACAGGAGGATTCCCGATACCTTGTCTGTGAAACTCATCTTGGTCGACGCGTTGCTGTACCCCTCAATCAGGTACAGCGCCTTGAAAACTTTCCTGAATCTGAAGTGGATCCAGCTGGGGACATTCATTTCGTAAAACGCAACGGTGAACTTACTCAACTTATTGACCCTGACAAAATGTTACACACGTCAAAAACATCTCCTCGGAATGATGCTAACTCTGATTTGGTAGGTGTCGTCCTGCCAAACGAGCACGGCAACAAGGCACTTTCGGTTCGAAAAATCATTGATGTTGAATCAGGCCGTGGTCCACTTGAGGAAACAATGAATGAAGATTGCCTTTTGGGAACGCTTCTTGTGGGCAATGCCGCAACAGAAATTCTTGATATTCCTGCTGCTATTCGGTTGCTAAACGGGAAACGCCCCTCATGAATGCAGACTCAACCAAAAAACCAGAGCAAGCAGTCAAGCAAAGCCGTTGCTGTACATTTCTCATAGCAGACAAATGCTTTGCATTCGATTCAGATCTTGTCATTGAAGTACTTCAGAAAGGCGTTATTAACAAGGTTCCGCTGGCTTCACCTGCTATTTCGGGGCTTCTTAACCTTCGTGGAAGAATCGTCCCAGTCATCGACCTTCGCACTTTTCTAAAATTTTCGCCTGCCTCACCCAGTATTCAACAAATAAATATTATCGTTGACATCAGGAATGAATGGTACTGTTTTTTGGTTGATCAATTGCTTGACGTAACAGCCTACGACTCTCATCAAATTACTCCACCCTCCAATGCGTTGCTTGACGTCATCACGGGCGTTTTACCAACGATAAGTCACCTCATTCATTTTTTATCACCTGAGAAAATTCTAAAACGTCTGCTGGAAATTAAAACCAGAACGTTATCGGTTGGTTAAAACTACATTTCCCCAGAAACCCAAATCCACGGTATTTACTATGTCTGCACTTGATCCAAGTCCTACCTCCACTATCGCACCGTCCGAAAGTTCATTTAAGCTCCGAGCGTCAAGTTTTTTCAGTAACCGCTTACTCTGGTCACTCCTTGCAGTTTCTCTCTTGCCATTAGGTTTCATGGGATATGCAACGTATTTTTCAGCAGCAAAAGCGATTGAGGACCAATCACAACTCAAACTACAAACAGTGAATTCCATTACCGGAAAAGCAGTCCGTAATTATTTTTTAACACTGGAAGAACAACTAAAAATTACTGCCGAAAACAGAATGACCCTCGAAGCACTCGAGGCATTTACTGCCGGCTTTGAGCAACTCAAAAGTGACGACAATCTGAATGAAGCTACTATTCAAGATGCCCGAAACCGTCTGTCGACATTTTACACCGGTGAATTCTCAAACAAATTCATTCAACAAACTGATTCTGAGCCAGCAACCAAATCTTTTATAGAGAATCTATCTGATCGATCAGCATATCTTCAATATCTCTACATCCGTCAGAATGAAAACCCTCTTGGTTCAAAAGATATTTTAAATGATGCTGACGATGGATCTTCCTATTCTAAAGCGCATGCTTTATATCATCCCGTATTCAGAAATTTTTTACAGCGACTTGGTATCTATGACTTTTTTCTCGTCGATGCCGATTCTGGAAATATTGTTTACTCGGTCTATAAAGAAATTGACTTTGCCACCTCACTGAAAACTGGCTCGTTCTCTGGAACGAATTTTGCACAAACTTTTCAGGATTCAATAACTGGTGGTCGCCGTGATACTGTTGCCTTTGCTGATTTTGACAATTATTTGCCCTCCTACCAATTACCTGCAGGCTTCATCGCTGCCCCAATCTACAGCGGCCGCGAACTTAAAGGTGCTGTTATTTATCAACTTCCTATTGATAAGATCACTGAAATAATTGGTGAGTCAACAGGAATGGGTGAGACTGGTGAGACATATGCGGTTGCCGCTGACGGCCTTTTCAGAAGCGAATCGAGATTCCTTGAGACTCTTGGCGTCAAGTCAACAATTATCAATCCTAAATTACGAGTTGACACCTATGCTGTTCAATCAGCTTTGGAACTCGGTGAATCTGGGACAAAATTAATTAAGGATTATCGTGGTTCTGATGTTCTCTCCTCTTGGCAGCCGATAACTGTCCACTCTGACTCTCGAGGAAGTAGTAACGATATTACTTGGGCACTAATTTCTGAGATTGACCAGGCCGAGGTGCTCCAGCCAATTCAGACTTTGTTTAGATTTTCCGTGACAATCTTTATCGTGAGTACAATTGGAGTTCTCTTGGTTTCCATAAGCATTTCACGTCGCTTTTCTCGAGAGGCACATCGTCAAGCTCTACTAGTCGGCGGTATTATGGATAACACGCATGCTTTGGCTGGTTCTTCTGAAGAATTAACAACCGTAAGTCAACAGATGAGTGCAACTGCAGAAGAGACGACTGCTCAAGCAAATCTTGTTTCTGCTGCCGCTGAGCAAGTCAGTGGCAATACCAAGCTTGTATCATCATCTGTAGAAAATTTGGTATCAAGCATTGATGAAATCGCCCACAGTGCTCAGGATGCTGCGGCTGTAGCCCGCCAGTCGGTTGGAATGGCTGAAAAAACATCAAACACAATGGATGAACTAGGGCGTTCGAGTAGTCAGATTGGTCAAGTTATCAAAGTAATTACGACCATCGCGGAACAAACAAACTTGTTAGCCCTCAATGCGACGATCGAAGCTGCAAGGGCGGGCGATATGGGCAAGGGATTTGCAGTTGTTGCCAACGAAGTCAAAGAACTTGCCCGAGAAACGGCGAAAGCTACAGAAGACATTGGAACAAAAATTGAGGCTATGCAAACTGATACCGAGAGGGCCGTCACAGCCATTAGTGAAATTGCATCTGTAATCGAAAAAATTGATCTCTTACAAACAAAGATTGCAACTGCTGTTGAAGAGCAGTCTGTAACAACGAGCGAAATTAGCAGAAACATTGGAGAGGCAACAACGGGTTCCACTGAGATTGCGCAAAACATCGTGCAGGTGGCACGTGCTGCACAAAACACGGCTGAAGGTGCAAATAATACTCAGCTGTCTGCCCAAGAACTTTCCCGTATGGCACAAGGCCTTCAACAACTAGTTGATGAGTATAAGGAATAGAACCAGTTCAAAGACTTGTCTGTTTGACTCGCTTAATTCCGAACTGTAATCGCAGGCACACATTTGATATAGTCAAAATACATCGAGAAAAAAATCATAGACGACATATGGTATTAGACTTTTACTATGTTGGGAAAAAATTGTGCATGCGCTTATAGTCGATGACTCAAAACCTGTGCGTAGCATTCTTACGAAAGTATTGAATAGACTTCAATTTCAGTGCGTCGAGGCATCTAATGGAATCGAGGCTCTCGACAGGCTTTCTCATATGCCGCGTCCATCACTTATCACACTCAACCGTCACATGCCGGAAATGGATGGCTTTGAATTACTTGGACGAATTCGTCGCAGCCAACAATTCCGAAATCTCCCTGTCGTGATGATTTCAACTGACTCCAATGAAGCTAGTGTCGAAGCAGCGATGAGACTTGGTGCAAACGACTTTGTTGCAAAGCCATTCACACCAAGTGAGCTGACTGAGCATCTCACTGCACTCGGACTTATCACAAACTCCGATCAAAAAAACTGGGAATCACCTACAGCCTCCCCGACGTCCCGCACCAACGTTTCCAAAAACGATCAACCAAAGGACAATTCAACAAAAAAACCAATTCGACTACTGCTCGTTGATGACTCAGCAGTCATTCGTGGGATACTCACCAAAACACTTCGTGGTCTACCTGGCATTGAAGTCACAGGGACAGCTGCTAACGGTGAAAAGGCATTGGATTTTTTAGAAAAAACACGTGTGGATGTTGTCCTATTAGATATCGAGATGCCTGTAATGGATGGTCTTGAAACCCTCCGGCACCTTCGTAAACAATATCCAAAGTTACCCGTCGTGATGTTCTCAAGCCTTACGGAGCGTGGAGCAAAAGCGACTCTAGAGGCTCTGGTGGCTGGTGCTAATGATTACGTCGCCAAGCCAACCGCTACAGATACCGATAGTATTGTAAAAAAAATTGAGTCTGAATTAGTTCCAAAAGTTAAAGCCGTCTATCGGCCACCTCGCATTGCAGAGAATGGTCCCCAAAAAACAATTCTTCGTCAATCAGCTCATAAAACGCACTCCTCAAAAAAATCTCACAAGATATCAGTCATTGTCATTGCGGTATCTACGGGAGGCCCTAGTGCTCTCGCAGAGATTCTACCTCATCTTACCGCTGCACATGCCCCGCCTGTAGTAATCGTGCAACATATGCCCAAGGAATTCACAGGACATCTTGCTACACGACTCTCAAAAATGTGTGACCAAAAAGTGAGTGAAGCTAAAAACGGGGAACCTTTGCTTTCTGAGCACATTTACATGGCGCCCGGTGGCGTTCACCTTGAAATTCAAAAACATGGACGAGAGTTCAAACTCGCCCTCCACGGTGGGCCTCCTGAAAATTCCTGCCGACCGTCCGCTGATGTACTTTTCCGTTCGGCAGCACGATTATTTGGTTCAGATGTCCTAGCACTTATTCTCACTGGCATGGGTAGCGACGGCCTCCAGGGAAGTAAGGCAATAGCCTCTACAGGCGGGACTGTTATCGCTCAAGATGAACCAAGCAGTGTCGTATGGGGCATGCCTGGTCAGGTTGTTCGAGCAGGAATTGCAGATGCAACAACTCCTCTTGATTGCATTGGGCCCGATGTTGCCAGCCGAATTTATCGTCAAAAATCGTAAGCTATTTTCTTTATCTTGAATTACGGGATGGATATTCACGCATGCAGGTAAGCCCACCCCAGTTTTCTTACCTCCGCAGTCTACTCAAGAAAAAAACTGGTGTCGTCATAGATGAGAGTAAACAGTACCTCGTAGTTGCGCGACTTTTGCCCATTGTTCGGCAAAGAAAACTTCCAAGCCTTGACACCTTAATCGATCGCATTCAGACGGCGAGTGGTAGTCCGCTTGAAAATGACATCCTAAACGCAATGATGACTCACGAAACAAGTTTCTTTAGAGACAAGTCGCCTTTTGAGACCCTGAAAAACATTCTTCCTGAGTTTACAAAGAGACGAGCTGCCACGAAACAGCTCACGATCTGGTCTGCCGCATGTTCAACCGGCCAAGAGCCGTACAGCATTGCACTATTATTAAATGAGCACTTCGGCAATCTCTTGGCATCCTGGAAAATTCGTATTATTGCCACTGACATTTCAGACGTGGTATTAAACCGTGGTCGTGAAGGTGTGTATAGCGAACTTGAAATTGTTCGTGGCCTCCCCCAGACACTTTTAAAGAAATACTTTCAGCCATTTCAACGTAACTGGAGCATAACCCAGTCTTGCCGCCAGTTTGTTGAGTTTCGACAACTCAATCTCACGAATGATTGGCCAATCATGACACCGTATGACATTGTTTTCCTACGCAATGTCCTCTTGTATTTCGATACCAAAACCCGTGGTGAAGTACTCAAAAAAATGTCCCATGCAATTCGACCGGATGGTGCGCTATTTCTTGGCGGGGCAGAAACGATGCTTGGAATGAATGCTGGCTACGAACGCCTCACGGGAAATGGGTGCAGCTACTACCGACCCAAGCAATCATGATGAGGTTCCACGCCATTCAAATCCAAGAATTGATACATCGTCTAATGGACCATTTGGTTCGCACCAGGCTTGAATACTTTCGAGTAGTTCACCAACACCAGCATCAAGGTCACGCGAACGATTGAGACTAATTACTTCTTTTAATGATTCATCTCCAAATTGCTCAAGATCTTTATCCATCGCCTCAGTGACTCCATCGGAATAGAGATAGATACGATCCCCCTCCTGCAACTGAATTATTTTTTCTTCATATTCAGCCTCTGGAAAAAAACCGACTGGAAGACTGTGCAAGGATTCAAAGGTAACCTCGCCTGTAGCTGACAGACGAAGCAACGGTGGATGCCCACTCGCGGTATACCGCATTTCGCCCGTTCTAGAATTTACTACACAATAGATAAAGGTAAAATAGAGTTCTGAAAAATCTTGGGACTGAAATTGCTGATTCAATTCAGTTGCGACTTCAACCGGTGAAACAACCTCAGTTGCACCATCTTCACCAATTCGTACTAACACAGAACTGTCTGATACTTTTGGTGTCAGAAATCTACCGACAGTTACTGAGAGCAGGGAGGACGGCACTCCATGGCCACTAACATCGACTACAAAAAGACCAACGTGCTCATCATCGAGCTGAAAAACATTGAGGAAGTCCCCGGCTAATCCATGGCAAGGAACGTACCGCCAGGCTACCTCTCCACAGCTGAAGTGAAGGGTTTCTTCTGCGGGTAGGAGTGCTCGTTGTACGCGCGCAGCTGCCTCGAGGTCTCTCGTCATCTGATCATTAGCACTCGCAATTTTTTGATTGAGGTCTCTGAGGTCCTGATTGTTCTGTTCGAGCTGGTCTTTTGCTGTTGCCAGATCTTGATTGGCTTGGATCAATTCTCTATTTTTGGCCACTGCATTTTCAAAAGTTGATACAAGTAGATTCAAGACCTGCTGACGACCCGCATTCACTTTGAATGTTTGTCCGGCAATGGCAACATCTATTGTCTGATCCGCTCCTTCATCAACAGCCAAGGGGGTTTCAAGTAATGAATGAATACGCCCAATCAAGTACTCTGGTTCGTAGGGCTTCGTGACATAATTATCAGCACCCGCATCAAGACCCTTAATAATGTCAAGTGGGTCTGAGAGTGTTGAAAGCAGCACAAAAGGAATTTTCTTTAAACTGGAGTCTTGCTTGACTGCTTTGCAAAACTCATACCCTGTCATATTGGGCATTTCGATATCTGAAACGATAATCGCTGGAGGTTGCTCTCGCACGAGTTCCAGTGCAGCCTGACCGTCTGCACCCCATCGCACACGATGACCTGCCTCGGTAAGCCGCCTCTCAAGAATTTTTGCTTGAATACGGCTATCTTCCGCAATCACAATATCGACACTTAAGGGCGATGGCATAGTCATCATTCTTTCTTATCATTTTGTAGCGCAGGAAACTGGGGCATTAAATTTTGGTTTATTTATACGTACGTAATTTCATCAAAAGACGCGGGCCACAATCAAATAGAAATTTATACTATAAATCGATTTCCATTGAGTGGTGTGAGAAACTCCGTGAGCAAAATCTGGCTCAGATTGAACGGCCCTGATCCGATCTTCATTGTCTCAAATGCATTTTAAATAAGATGCACTATATAGAACACGTTATGCACGACGTTTTTAACGCTTGCGTTCCAGTCTCAAGAGGACATCAAGCCTGTCGCCACTATCAGGCTAAAATGGTCTTACCAGAAATCTATTCCTGACAGCACTATAACCCTAGTGCCACGACTTTTATTTCCTGAAACTCGATAACGAGACACCCTGTTTTTAAATCAACCTAAATAAAAATCTCAATGGTTAAACAGACTTTTTTGAGAAAACCACCTCAAGTCTCAATTGATGGATTGCTGGCCTAACATCCTCGCAACACACAAGTGATTCCACAGCCAAAACACTCCTAAGAGGCAAAATATCACTAGAACCAACGATTTTCCTGATTTTATGGAAAAAACCAATTTTGCCGAAGATATCGATTTATTTGTCCGATAAATACAAAATTGTGTTTCTGTAAGGGGGGATTTGATCATGGGCACACCATGGCAGAAAATTTTCTGTATCGGCTTATGCCTAGTGGCTCTTGGCCATCCAGTATTTTCAGCTCCAACTGCCTCTCCGGACGAGCCAACACCAGCCAAAAAGCCAACAGCAGATGATATTTCACCTGCTGTTGAAAGCGAAGCAGGACCGACTCTTCCAAACCCTGTGGCGTCAGATGATTCCAAGAGCAAGGTAATATCAAAATCTCAACCACTCGAGAGTGACGAGTCAGAACTAGCATCTGCTCCGGATGAATCTAAACCAACTGACCAGCCAGTCACCGAACTACAAACACCAAATTTCAATGAAAATGTTCCTCTGATAAATGACGACATCTTGCTTGCACCAGAGCCGTACTTGCCAACATGTAAAAGTGGGGGGCGATGCAAAAAGCAATGCAAACAATGCCGTCAATGTGCCTGTTCTCACTGTGGCTGTGATCATGACACCTATCTTCTTGTTGATTTTCTCTTTTTCAAACGAAATAATGCAACGAATGGTGCCGTACTTACTGAAACCGTCGCTCCTGTTGAACCAGTACTTACTACACGTTCCACAAACCCTGGAACGGCACCAGGCATACGGCTTTTTGGTGGTAGGCTTCGAAAAAATGGTGTCGGTTGGGAGTTTGGCTACACCGGTGTTTTTGGAATGTTTGGTGAACGTACGGTTCGGGATCCATCTAATCTTCAAATATCAGATGCTCTTGGTGATTTTATTCCTGGTTGGACAAATTTAGATGGCGTCCGATCAACCTACGCATCAAGTTTGAACATGTGTGAGATCAATATTTTTACGTCACAGGTTTCAACAAAAGGAGACCCTGACTCACGTTTCCCTTGGCGTCGTGTGCATGATCCATTGGGGGCCCATGTAACAAGTGAACATGAATTTCAATGGCTTGGTGGCTTCCGGTGGGCTGGATTCAATGATATTGCAAATCTGTACGTCGATGTCAGTGCGGGTGCCGGCGACAACGATGGAACGTACTCGATTACAACGAATTCTCAAATGCTCGGACCTCAGATTGGATTTAAAACAAAACGTAAATGGACCAATTGGTCAATCCAAGGGTGGACAAAAGCGACTCTGGCAGGAACTTTCCTGAACTCTGATAGTGCCCCTATCGATACGCGTGCAGCTGGTGGAGTATATTATCGCGATCAAACCAGTGCTCGAGATGTTGGTGTTGGATTTATTGGAGACATGAATTACTCCGCTGTTCGACGACTCAATAGAAACTGGTCGCTTCGAGCGGGCTACAACCTGATTTGGATTTCTGGAGTTGCTTTAGCACCAAATCAATTTGATTTCACTAATACCACAACCAGTGGAACGACACTCGCGGATACTGGTAATGTCTTCCTGCATGGTGCTAATCTTGGCCTTGAGGCTCAGTGGTAGATTAAAAACAAGAGCTCACCAAAAGACAATCATCCCACTACGAATGAACGCGTCTACCCTCTAGGTTCTAATTCTGTCCTAATGGTGGTCGCGATATTGGTGGACGCTCACCAAGAGGGGGATTTGATGCACTCAACATTTGCACATCAAACACCAACGTTCCACCTGGTCGCCCGTCTGTTGGATTCTCCCCATAGGCCATAACAGCAGGGATGATCAGTCTTCGTCGGCCACCTTCTCGCATACCAGCAACACCCTCGTCCCAACCTTGAATAACTTGCCCTTGGCCGAGGGTAAATTCGAATGGAGTCCCACTTGTTAAAGAGCTATCAAACACGTCGCCATTTTGACGGCTGCCCACATAATGAACGGAGACTGTTTGACCAGCTGCTACTGGCACCCCTAGGCCTACAACGAGATCGATATATTGCAGCCCACTCGATGTTGTTTTCACAGCTGGATCAATTGGTGCCGAAGAGGCTGAGGCTGCTGTCAGTGGGCCGCGTATAACTGAAACGGTGTCTGTTACGTTACCGTCAGCATCAAGAACTTGTGCACCACCAGCTCCAACAGCAAAAAACGAGTTCACTTGTCCATCGCCGTTGCTATCAAGTGGTGCAACGCGAAATCTTGAATTTACTGTATTTCCACTTGTAAGATTTTTCTTCGTTGTAAGGGTAGAACCAGAGTCTCGAGTTATTTGAAAAATATCAACTCGTGCAGCATCACCCTGCCCCCCGGACACCATGATATCGTCCACGCTTCGATCGTTATACAGCCCTGAAGCAATTGTTACACCGGAATAACCTATTATTGGATCAACTGAAAGTTCTGCGACAACTGTCGGCGCACTAGCTACATCGACTATTTGGACTGACCTGATCGCACCTGGACCAGTTCCAAGCACCAATTCCACGCGATCATCTTTTGAATCTGTCTGACTCAGTAAACCATTCGTAATAGTGCCAATATCTGCTGCCGCGACACTCACACCAGCAAGATGTGTTATTCCATATGGGGTGTACCGCCGAAAAGGAGTCGACTCCCACCCCAAGCTAACTCCAAGGTGAATACTGACGGTGCTGCCAGCGGCTTGTCCAGCAATCAAATCCTCGGTCCCATCTCCATTAACATCACCAAGGGCAATATTGACTCCAGACAAAAAGCTTGAGCCAAACGGAGTGATTCGGTACTCCGGCATTTCCTCACCATTAATATCAAAAACGCGTATCTCACCAACTCGACCACGCCCTGGTGCCACAACAATCTCGTCACGCCCATCATTATCAACGTCATGAATTGCCGTTTGTACACCGCCCATGAATCCTTGCTCGTAGACATCAAACTGCCTGACAACTGTGCCCGACACAGGATCAACGACACTTACTGTTGGCGTGCCCAAATACGCAAGACCACTTCCTACTGCGAGGAATGGTCGGGAAACAATGTCGTATGCCGAATTGTTGTCAGGATTACTGTCCAAGGTACCAAGAGGTGTGACCGCCGTGACATCCGTTTTGATTTGCCCAATAACATCATCCGTAATTTGACTTGTCACCGTAAAGATTGCTGCTCCACCAGGTGGTAACCTGATGGTCGTATTCAGTGCATCACCGTCGCCACTGCTACCACTTGCCAAAACAGTTGATCCAGGGGAACCCTGGCCAGACCACGTGGCGGACAATATCCCGTCTGGTAATGGCGCAACGACTCGCGCGTTCGTGACAGTTTCAGACCCAAGATTCTGAACAATAACCGTGTCTACTTTTTCAGAACCCGCAACATACGTATTCTGTCCATTGCTTATTGAGACTGACAGGTCAACGTCGAATGCTAACCGTGGCTCAAGATTTTCAAATGACCGATGTGAAGATCGCGTAGAACGACGACGATGCACAAACTGCCTCTGAAAGAACTGCTGGAATAGTAGCATCTGTAATCCTGATCCGACAAACCTGTACACGTTCCCTGATTCGTGCAGAAAGTGAACTCTTTCTCTACGTTAAGTAGTACCCCTTGGTTTGATTCAGGTCAATTTTTTATAAAAAATGGGCCGGCTGCCAAAAAGACAACCGGCCCATCTGATGTATTCAAAAACAGCTAGCAGGCCGTTTCTGACCTACTTTAACGGCAACGACGACGCAGGCAGCCTTTTCGACGGCCTTGGTTGCAACTATCGTTGCAGCCACTGTCGCAACTGTCGCAGCTGCTGCAGCTATCGCCACAGCAACCATCATTGCAGCCACCGCAAGGTACTTCTACCTGTACTGTGACGCACTTTCTTACTGGTACTTCCTTCGTGACCTGAACAGGAACACAGACCTCGTAAGTACGGGTCTTTTCTTCCGGAACGCAATCATAAAGAGTTACCGAGTACTTCACTTCTTTTTGCTGTGGAACCATGACCGTGTAGGAAACTTCCTTGGTCATTGTTTCTGGTACACATTTGCAAACCTGATACTCACGAGTGCGAGTCTCAGTTCGACATTTCTGTACCTTCACGGTTCGAGTTCGCTCTTCTGGAACACACTTGGTGACACAGTAAGTACGAGTTCGCTCTTCTGGACGGCACTTCTGTACCTTCACAGTGCGAGTTCGCTCTTCTGGAACACACTTGGTGACACAGTAGGTACGAGTTCGCTCTTCTGGAACACACTTGGTGACACAGTAGGTACGAGTTCGCTCTTCTTCGCGACACTTTGAAACGCACTTCGTGCGAGTTCGCTCTTCCGTACGGCACTTTCGAACGCACACGGTGTAAGGAACTTCCTCTGTCACGCAA
>JABHNP010000158.1 GCA_018694455.1 Planctomycetaceae bacterium
CTCTTCACTCTTCATTCCCCTAAAAGGCCGGGTATCTTTTCTGCTATACATGAAAGATGGGACCATCTTTTTGCTTACTACCAGTACATGTCATCTCACTTCAAAATTTTACACCGGCGAGCACCACTGCCATTTCTGCGACATGCCTTCATGCCTATGATTTTGACTCAGTTTCCCTCAAGCAACTTGTCACGAAAAAAGGCAACATCCGACGGATACTTTGAACCTGAACCTGGGTAGGACAGGTCAGCCTCAACACCAAGTTCGTCAGCCTTTTCTTTGAGCTTTGTTCCAAAAACCACATGATGAATGAGCCACCCTCTCAAACGGTCCTTATCACCACTGGGCTTCTTCGCATCCGGTGCCATTCCGTAACTCATAAAAATCGGTGGATCATCAGGTGATATGAGGCGGAGTGCCGAGCATTTCCTGGTTGCTTCATCAACTTCTTCAAGGGAATCAGCACCCCACATTTTCATGCGAATCTCCTCTGGATCATTCTCACCATTGAAAGACTTTACAAGTACTTCAATAGGAACATTCTCACCCATCAGCGGCAGAATGTTGTCGATATAAAAGTCTCGCTCTGCTGATGTCTGGCCACCCGCTGTGGCAACACACAGCAGTCGCGTTGACTCTTGTTCAACGGGATCATCACTGGTGGCGTCAGCCATATCATCACTGTAAGCAAGCCACATGCAGATCTGGGCACCGGCAGAACCACCAAACGCCGCCACCCGATTCGTATCAATATTCCACTCATCAGCCTTTGAACGCATGAATTGAATAGCTCGCCTCGCATCATGATGGGCAGTTGGTAGAGGGTCTGTTGTGACAAAACGATAGTTGATAGCTGCGACAGAAATTCCTGCATCGAGTAACGCCGCTATTTTTTCTACCTTTAACTTTTCCTTGCTGCCACCCTTGAAGCCGCCTCCATGAATATAGACTGCCAGCGGTGTTGGTGTCTCCGAATCGGCAAGCCAGATATCGAACACATTTCGCTCGTTTTCTCCATACTTCACATTGTCAAAGCTTGGCTTTCTCCCAGACTTTGACTTTCCACTACCGAAAAATCCACCACTCGGTGGGCTCGTGTCATTCATCCGTTTTCGCAGCGCAACGACTCGCTTCAACAACTGCTCTTTTTCCTTATCTGAAAGTGAGCCATCTCCATCAACATCGGCTTTGGGGTACCGCTGAATCGCACGCCGGCTTACGGCAGCCTCTTCTTCATCCGAAAGCACCCCGTCTTTATTGACGTCAGCCTGAGGAAAGTACTCAAGAATTTTCTCTGCAAAGATATTTTCCGCTAGTGAGAAAGTCGGCCCATACAGAATGCAGACAAAAAAGATAAACGAAACGTTCAAGGCAATTTTCTTCATAAGGTAATCTCGGTCTCCGTGAGTCAGTAATATTTCTTGGCCGCTCTTCTATTTAACCCCATTCCCCTCACTTTGTTTCGAATCATCTGAGCAAAATAAATGAAAGTGAAATTCTTGAGCACAACCACTCGAGTTGGTGATAAACCGATATCGTGAAAACCCTGCAGCAAATGCGACACAACCCGTACTCTCGCGGAACAAATTAGTACTATCGACTCAGCCTTTTGTACTATCGAGTCAAGCTGAGGTACGACTACTTTTGTTCGTTCACATGTCGGCACAACGCTTCAGAACAAGACGGACTCGCTGTGTCAGAAGAAATTTTCAAAAACGTCAGCTTCCAGGAAGCGGCCTGCACGGCACCTCTCTCATGCTGCTGGTTACTCAGCATTTCAAAACGAAAAATGGGCAAGAGTGCAATACAATGAAAAGCAATACCACCTGCAGTTATTCTCAACCATATTTCCGTAGAACAACTCCCTAGCGGATTACAACACATTATGCAGTACCTCTTCCTTGCGGCAGTTTTCGGGATACTTGGTTCATTACCAATTCTGCTCTTCGTAGCAGTGCGAAAACAATCATTATCAATGATCACTCGAGCACTTCTTGTCTTTCTTGTGCTTGCACCCGTCCCCTTTTTGCTTTTTGGATTTCTTGCAAGCTTCGAACCGGGAACTCACTGGGGGTGGCGTCTTGGATATGGAGTATTCTTACTGTGGTCTACCATCACAGCAGCGAGACTTTGTTGGGTGAAACCCGGACCATCGGTAGACACGCACGCACCCCAAGCACAGCAAGCAACGGACAAAGCCTTGGATAGAAAACAAAACTTTGATCCCACGGATTCAGAAATCAAAAGTGAATAACGCATAGGATACGTAAAAAGGATTTCGATTATCGAAACTGTTCTGAATCGCCCTTCAAATTTCTACTTGCGGGTAATTATGAAAAAATGAAATGAATCTGGTATCACTTCTTCTTCTACATTTCTTGAAAGCATCAAACAGACTAGGTTCCACAATGAAATCCCGCCTCTGCCTTACATTTCTCTGTGCCCTTTGCTTGGGCTTTGAGCCGTTGCAGGAGTCTCAATCGGCTCCAGCACAACCCAACGTTATTCTCATCTTTATCGATGATATGGGATATGGTGATGTCGGCTTTAATGGCGCGACGATCCCCAAAACTCCAAACCTTGACCAGATGGCTGCTGAGGGAATGGTTTTTGATGACTTCTATGTCGGCTGTGCGGTCTGTTCTGGCTCGCGCACAGCACTTTTGACTGGGACTCACTACCAGCGAGTTTCCATGAGCCCTGTCCTCTTCCCACGCAGTGACGAGGGCCTTCATCCTGACGAAGTCACCATCGCCGACATGTTGAAAGACGCAGGGTACCGCACCACCTGTGTTGGCAAATGGCATCTCGGTCATCTTCCACCCTGCCTTCCAACATACCAAGGATTTGATCACTACTACGGGATTCCCTATAGCAACGACATGTGGAGAGATCCTGCCAACAAAATCGCCAACGACATTGTTCTTCGCGAAGGGCTCACCCTCAAAGAAGTTACATCAGGGCATCGGGAAAAAAACAAGGTTCCACTGATGCGAGATGAAGAAATCATCGAGTACCCTGTCGACCAGAATACTATCACGAAGAAATATACCGAAGAAGCCATCGCATTCATCAAGACGTGCAAAGACGAACCATTTTTTCTTTATTTGCCGCACACCATGGTCCACCGACCTCTCCATGTCTCTGACGCTTTTGCCAAAACAGAGGGAACTGGAGATGCCCTCATCCATGATGCCATCGAAGAAATCGATTGGTCGGTGGGCGAGGTACTCAAGGCCGTCAAGAAAGCTGGCATTGATGAGAATACTCTTGTCGTATTCACAAGCGACAACGGTGCAGCAGTTGGCTCATCCCTGCCCTTTCGCTCAAAAAAAGGGAGTGTCTACGACGGCGGCATTCGTGAGCCAACCGTCATGCGATGGCCCGATCATATTCCTGCCGGAGAAAGATGTACTGAGGTCGCAGCCACCATCGACCTTCTCCCCACTTTTGCCAGACTCTGCGGTGGTGAACTTCCACAAAACAAAATTGACGGCCATGACATCTGGTCCCTCATGAGTGGAAAGAAGGACGCAAGAAGCCCCCACAAAGAATACGTCCTCATGCATGGCCCGGGTACAGTCCGCTCTGGCAAATGGAAATTCTATCCGTGGCAAGAAGGCACGAGCGGCAGCCGCCGTGACCCAGTTCCTGCAGGACGCGAACCCTCTCCACTTCCAGTACAACTCTATGACACCGACGCCGACATTGGCGAAACCAGGAATCTTGCTGAGGAGCATTCCGAAATCGCAGCCCAGCTTGCAACGGCCTACGAGAAACATATTGCTAACGTCCAGGCGAATAAGCGCCCAACTGCTACTATGATCCGACCTGAGGGATCAATTTCAGCAGATCTTCCGGGAAGAGCAAAGAAGAACCGAGCAAAGAAGAACTAACTTGGTGAGAGATGATTGACAATCATCTCTCGATTATTCTTTAAGCATTTGTTTGTCGGATCCATTCCAGTACCTGCTGAACGACGAGCTGCTGGACCTCATCCCACGTCATGGACGGGGTCGCGTCATTCCCCTGAACCTGCTTAAAACCATGGCCAGCATTTCTCACTTCGACTAACTCTATGTCGAGACCCTTTTCCTTCGCCATCGTGTACAAGTGCGTAGACAAGTCGATGGGTACGACAGGGTCGGTATCACCATGCACCAACAGGACAGGTGGGCTATCAGCTTTCAAATATTGATCGGCGCTGACCAGTTTTGCTATTTCTTCGGTACTCATGCCATGCGATGGTTTGAACATCATCGCACCTTTTGATTCACTCCGCCCCGGAAATCTCTCAAGCCGCTTTTCCCAAAGTTCCGGAACGAGATACGTGGTCGCACCATAGAACGAGATTGCACCGATCACCGTGTGTTCGGTTTCCGGTCCAGCGTTCTCACCGGGCAGAAAGTCGCTGTCTGTTAATGCCGCGACCAGTGCTTTGGAACCCCCGGCAGAAGTCCCCCACGTAATGAACTTGTGCGGGTCGACCCCGTATCGGTCGGAATGTTTTGCCAAGAATCGCAACGCATCTTTGCAGTCTTCGAATAGTTGATGGAACCCCAACTCTTCCCCTGCACCAAAGACTCTGTAGTCAATAGTTGCCACTGCAATCCCCGATTCTGTCAGTTCTTTCAAGATCAAAGAACTTCTATTGTAGAGAGCGTTTTTTGTACCACCTGTATTGCCGCCTCCGTGGATATAGATGAAAAGCGGTGCTCGTTCGTACACCTTTGTTTTCGGGTAAATGAAATCCAGCCGGTTTCGCTGTTGTGTCGTGTTTTTTCGATATTCAATATCCAGTTCACCTTTGAGGCCGAGCTGTTTGAGAACTGCTTCTGCATTTTGGCTATTCGTTCCTGAGCGGCTGGCTGAACTCGGCCGTTGCTTCCTACCTCTTTGAGAAGCCTTTTGAACCAGTTCCTGTTTTTCAGTTTCTGAAAGCACGCCGTCACCATCCTGATCAGCCTGCGGATACCGTTGCATCACCCTTTGGCTCACAAAAGCTTCTTCTTCCTCTGAAAGCACACCATCGCTATTCCTATCAGCCTGAGGAAATGACCGAAGAATCTTTTCGGCAAATGTATCTGCCTTAACAAAATACATGGCACAAGAAAGACAAGACACTGCAAGAATCGCAACAAAACAAAACCGCTTTTTCATCAGACACCCTGCTGCTTCCTAACTACTTGAAACATGACACCAATGTATTGAACTGCTCGTAGACTATTTTGTTTCGAAAAAAAACAATGAACAGAATAAGTCAAATTGAGTAGAACTGGGGATGGGGTTGTATTCTTTCACTGCTCTAATCCAAACTAAAAAAACTGGATTGCTGCTGTGACAACACAATGCTGTTCCAACTTACAGGATACACAACATGCTACCGCGTTTCGTTTTGCTACTTTCGATTTCAACACTTTCGATCTGCTCTTTTGGTTCAACTTCTTATGGTGAAG
>JABHNP010000166.1 GCA_018694455.1 Planctomycetaceae bacterium
AACATCTGCATCCACCTCGAAACTCACCATTGCACCGCAACCACCGTGATACTGCTTTTTGGCAGTGGCAAAACCGGGGTCATCCTCAAGCCCTGGGTAATACACCCGCTTTACAGATTTTTGTTTTTGCAACCATGAAGCCAACCGCATCGCTGTTGCAGACTGAGCATGCACCCGAAGTTCAAGTGTCTTCACACCCCGACAACACAAAAATGACTCCAAGGGCCCCATAACCGCCCCAGTTGCATTCTGCATCCAATGCAATTTCTCACCAATTTCCGAGTCCCGTGCCACGAGTACGCCACCGAGAAGATCACTATGCCCTCCAATAAATTTTGTTGCTGAATGCATCACAATGTCCGCACCCATTTCTAGTGGTCGACAGAGTACCGGAGTTGCAAGCGTGTTGTCGGCAACCAATAGAACACCTGCTGCCTCGGTAATCTCAGCGCACCTGGCAATATCTGTCACTGACAACAATGGATTGCCAGTCGGCTCAATCCAGAGCATTTTTGTCTCTGCTCGAATAGCAGCTTGAACGGCCGTTAGATCAGTCGTGTCGACAGCAGAAACTGAGATTCCACGCTCTGAAAGCACATCGTTAAAAAGCCGCCAACTGCCTCCATAAATATCTGTACCCGTAACAAGATGATCTCCTGGTTTCAGAAGCATCGATACACAGTGGGTCGCCGCCATTCCTGATGCAAATGCAATCGCACGAGCACCGCCATCTAATGAGGCCATGACTGCTTCAAAAGCATGTCGCGTTGGTGAACCGGTACGAGCGTAATCATAATCCGCAGGGCCCACTGCTGCAGGCAGGACGAACGTACTCGCCACATGTATCGGTGGCACGACCGCACCACTCGTTGGATCGGCTTCCTGTCCTACGTGTATTGCCCGCGTGCGAAACTGCATTACTTACTCCGACACCTCGAACGCCGCAGACAAATCAGCAATGAGATCATCTGCATCTTCGATTCCACATGCCATTCGTACCATGTTATCTGCAATCCTAAATTCCGCTCGTTCCTCTGGCGTGTAGTTCCAGTAACTCATTACCATCGGTTGCTCAATCAGTGATTCAACACCACCTAAACTCGGACCAATTCGCGGAATTTGCACGGCATCAATAACAGCAGCCGTCTGCTGCCAGTCTGCATCCCGAAGAAAAAATGTAACGAGTCCACCGAAGCCCCGCATTGTCTGTTTTGCAATCGCATGAAACGGATGATCAGGCAGCCCTGGATAAAGAACTCGCTCAACTCTTGGATGACCAGCAAGAAACTCTGCCACCGCTTGACCGTTTGCATTGTGTCGTTCCATTCGGAGAGCAAGAGTCTTGAGACCTCGCTCGAGCAAATATGCATTGTGCGGCGAATTCACACCCCCCATGATGCCTCGCAGATTACGGACTGGGTCAAGCAATTCAGCGGAACCTGTCACAACACCTGCAAGAAGATCATTGTGACCACCGAGGTACTTTGTTGCTGAATGTAAAACAAAATCAACACCAGCCTCAAGTGGCTTCAGGTTATACGGAGTGCAGAGTGTTGCATCGATGAGGGTCAGAACTCCATTCCTTCGCCCAATTTCAGCAAACCGGTCGACGTCTACCACACTAAGGTGTGGATTCGTCGGTGACTCACTGATAATAAATTTAGTTTTTGGAGTAATTGCTGCTTCCATCGCGTCGTAATCACACGTTCGAACTTCACGAAAGCCAACACCAAAACGACTCAGGTGACGACGACAAAACTCACGACTGCGATGATAGCATTCGTCAAAAAAGACAATCTCATCTCCAGCATTTACATGCGCCATCAGAAGACCAACAAACGCTGCCATGCCACTTGCAAAAAGTACACTCGCTTCACCCGAATCAAGTGCTGCCAGTTTTTCCTCAACAACCCGTTCACCAGGATTACCATATCGCCCGTACTCCTCACGAGGCTCACCTTGCTCAAGGAAGTCGACAATTGCCTGAGTGTCAGGAAACGTATACGTCGATGCCGCAAAAATTGGATCGGTAATTGAAAAGCCAGGCTTCACCCTGGCCTCTCCAGCGTGCACGGAGAGCGTTGATGGCCCTGAGGCGGATACTTTTTTTATCGAAGGATCAGGCATAATTGTTGTTGGCTCGACCATAGAAACAACCACGAATCAGTTCGTAGGAAATCGTACTCACCGATGACTCTCTGCCAGACTGTATTTCTGCCAGACTGTGTTCAAGGACCTTTCATTCTATGCATCACATAGACACGCGATACATGTAGTCACTATTCTGCTAGTAGTCACTATTCTGCTAGTAGTCACTATTCTGCTAGTAAGTCTAACCGATGTTTGACAGCCTGCAGTCTGACGAATCCGGTTATGACGAAAGTTCCGTAATATTGTCCCAAAGAAACTGCGACGCGTAGAACATCTCAGATAAAATAAACGTTTCCCGCCCCTTTTTCAGGCGGGAGAACAACTTTTTCACAAAGACCCAACACCTATGAATCCAACGCTCCCCGCCCCAGAAGGGGATTCCTCACTAGTGACACGTCATTTCATCCCACCGATAAAGATCTGGGTGACTCTCGCATCTCTTGCAACAGCCACTGTGCTTGTTCGGTATGGATGGCTTGAAGTAATTATCGGTGATGTTATTGATCAAGCGGTGCGGAATATTATCACCCTGATACTTTCGTTCACGGGATGCCTGTCTCTTTTCATCTGGTTTATTCGAGAAAGTGATTTTCGACCCGTCATAAAAAAAAGTGTAACCGCAGGTGTTGTCGTCCTTGTCGTTCTCGCCCTTGCCGTACTTCGGATTGAACGAGTGAGCGGTGACCTTGTGCCACAGTTTGCTTTTCGATGGCAGGCCAGAAACGATGCACTTTTGCCGTCCGCCGCAACACTTGCGAGCCTCGGAAACATCAAAAAGACTTCCTCCATCTGGAACGCAACTCCTGACGACTCCCCCTGTTTTCTTGGCCCTCAAGGAACGGCAAGCATCGACGGCATTGAACTGGATACAACAAGGAGTCTTTCACCACGGTGCATCTGGAAACGCCCTATCGGAGCAGGCTGGAGTGGCTTTGCTACATATGGAGGCCATGCTGTCACTCTGGAACAACGAGGAAACGATGAAGCAATCACCTGCTATTCGATAGCAACCGGTGAACCTGAGTGGGCTGTTTCCGTTCCAGCGCGGCACGAAACCGTGCTTGGTGGAATCGGCCCGCGTTCCACACCAACAATCCGCGATGGCATCGTGTATGCCACAGGAGCAACCGGCTGGCTACATACCATTGAAGGCAGCACTGGCGAGGTGCTCTGGCGGAAAGATATTGTGGCTGACCTTGGCATCGATAGGGCAGCACATGCCGCAGCGGTTGCCTGGGGACGGGCAGGCTCACCACTCGTTACGGAACAACTCGTTATTGTCCCTGCTGGTGGCCCACGAACAGAATTTGACGCTTTGGAAGACGATGCTGATAAGACAACTCTGGACCCCAAACTCTCACGATATATTTCTCTCGTTGCCTACGACCGGACTAGCGGAGACCAAAAATGGGTCGCCGGGACAGAACAAATCTCGTATGCATCACCCCAACTCATTCGCATTGATGATCGCAAAGCAGTAATCACAGTGAATGAAGGTCACGTTGCCGCGTACGAAATCACCACCGGCAATCAGCTCTGGCAGTCTGTCTGGCCAGGGCATTCAAATTCGGACGCAAGTTGCTCGCAACCACATATTCTTGCCAGTGATAGATTTTTCATATCGAAGGGTTACGGCATTGGCTCAGCTGTGTTCTCGTTTTCTCAATCAAAAAGCAACTGGACGATCAAACCAGTGTGGCAACAGTCGAACCTCCTTAAAACCAAGTTCACGAACGTTTCTATCCATAATGGCTATGCCTATGGACTCTCGGACGGAATTCTTGAGTGTGTAGAACTCTCTTCAGGGAAACGAATGTGGAAGAAAGGACGATACGGACAGGGACAGCTTCTTCGTGTCGGTGCAACGCTTCTTATTCAAGCTGAGTCTGGAGATGTAGTCGCAGTGCCGGCAACTCCTGACAAACCTGTAGAACTTTCTCGATTCCCAGCACTCGATGGACAAACCTGGAACAACCTATGCTTAAGTGGCAACAATCTTCTTGTCCGGAACGCGGAAGAAGCCGCCTGTTATGAAGTCTCTCTCAAACAGCAAAGTGTATTGCCTCAAGACGCCGCCCAACAAACAGAACAGGTGTTGAGCGATGAATGAATTACACGGACAAACAGTGCTCGTGACAGGCAGCACCAGTGGCATCGGCCGTGCCGTCGCTCTTCAACTCGCGGAGTCCGGAGCAGCCGTTGCGATCCATGGGCGTAATGCTATTGCTGCTGAACGTATTGCAGACGAAATAAGCACTTCTGCCGGTAGCGTTGCCGGGATTTTTCTCACGGACATCGCTACAACTGACGGATGTCATGAACTCATTGAGTCTGTGACGACAGCATGCCCAGCCCTTCATGCGGCCTGCCTCATTGCCGGTGCCGACACTCTGACGGGGGCAGCCGCGTCACTTCCCTTCGAGGATAAGCTTCAGCTTCTTTACAACACCGATGTACAATCAACTCTTCTACTCGGAAGAGGACTGGGCCAATTCATGAAGAGTGTTCATGGCGGTTCAATCGTCACAACAGGATGGGACCAAGCTGCAATGGGCATGGAAGGCGATAGCGGCGAATTGTTTGCCACCATGAAAGGTGCTGTCATGGCGTTTACGAAAAGCCTGGCAAAGTCGCTCGCACCACATGTCCGAGTAAACTGCATTGCACCGGGATGGATTAAAACAGCCTGGGGTGAGGAGGCGAGCGCTTCATGGCAAGACCGGGCGGTTCGAGAATGCCTCCTCCAGCGATGGGGTGAACCCAAAGATATTGCTGAGGCTATCCAATGGCTTGTCTCTCCGGGTGCAGGTTTCATTACAGGGCAGATTGTCAACGTGAACGGTGGCTTCCGCACGAACCAAAAAAAACAGACAAACTGACGGAATAATTAAACAGGCAAACACCATTATAAGTAGCTGAAACAACATTGTCGTGAGCAAACCCATGTTTACTCACGACAATGAAGATATCCCTGCCTTTTTTATTTTCTGAAAACACCCCGACCTGGGAGAGCAAGGCGGAATGCTCGCCCAGGCCGTTGGGGCATCCTTCTGGATTCAGGAAGTGCTCACTGATCTGCACCCAATGGGTAAGCACGCAAGCCATGTTCTTCGAGGTCGAGGCCCGACTGTTCAACTTCAGGGGATACCCGCAGCATCCCAATGACTTTCAAGGCACCGAAGATGATGGACATGGTGATGAATGCCCACGCACAGATGGCAACAGTGCTTATGAGCTGGACCGTGATGAAGCTACCGACAGAATCGATACCGTCGGGTAGATCTCCAAAGATTCCAGTAGCGAGTCCGCCCCAAACACCGCAAAGACCATGGACTGGCCACGCACCAACCGGGTCATCAATTTTGAGTTTCTCGAGAAGCAAGATACCCATCACAACAAGAAAACCACCAACAACACCAATGATTAGTGACTCGACTTGAGACACGCGATCACAGTTTGCCGTAATTGCTACTAACCCGCCGAGCACACCGTTGAGTGCCATCGTGACATCGGGCTTTCCAAACAAAGTCCAGGCCGTGATCAGAGCCGTCACTGCACCCGCGGCAGCAGCAAGCGTTGTTGTAAGTGCGATATACGTTGTGGCATTTGCATTCGCGGCACCTGCGTATGTCAGTTGACTACCCGGGTTAAAGCCATACCAGCCTACCCAGAGAATAAAGACACCCAGTGCTGCAAACGAAATATTATGCCCCGGAATAGGTCCGCTTTTTCCGTCTTTTGTAAATCGGCCAATACGTGGTCCAAGGAAAATCGCTCCAGCAAGACCAGCAAAACCACCAACAGCGTGCACAACTACGCTCCCTGCAAAATCTTGGAAGCCCATGGAGTCGCACCATCCGCCTCCCCACTTCCAAGCACCACTGATCGGGTAAATAAGACCAGTCAAAATCGCACTGTAGACGAGATACGCTGAAAACTTCATACGCCCAGCAACAGCACCGGAGACAATGGTCGCCGCAGTCGCTGCAAACGCAACCTGGAACAAGAAGTCGGCATAAGAACTGTAGTCTCCATAGCCAGTGCCATCAGACTCCACAACAAATGGTGTGAAACTGCCGAGGTAACCATCAACAGTCCATGCATCCCCGGGATACATGAGGTTGAACCCAATGAAGAGGTACAGCAGCACCCCGACGCAGAGATCCATCACATTCTTTGAAAGAATATTGACTGCATTTTTTGCTGAGTTGAGCCCTATTTCAACCATTGCAAATCCAGCTTGCATGAAAATAACAAGCACAGCACAGATAAACATAATCAGGGTATTGATTGTATAATCTGTTTCTTGGATGTAAGAAGCCAGAGCCTCTGCTGTAGCATCACTATCGGTTGCCTTTGCAGGACTTGCTTCCTCGGCTGCCTTCTCTTCCGTCGCTGGATTCTCAGCAGACTCTTTGGCAGTCGAAGCCGCTTGTTCCCCACTTTCCTGAGCTATGGCCGCAGGAGCCAAGCAATTGATAATTCCTCCTACAGATACCGAAAGAACTGCCCCAAAGAGCAGACTGTAGAGCCAACGATTCCTCACAAAATTCATAACACGCCTCCGCCTAAATTGAAGAGTTGAAAGGAAGATAGAAACAGTGTCCTACCCTGCCGCCACCCTGCACCAAGTTGGTGCACACCGTGCCGGCAACGACTCCTCTTTGCAAAGACCGTGCCAAACCTCTCGATTACTCTTGGCAACTCAAGAAAGGCTTGTTTCTTCGGAACTTTCCTTGTTTATGAAAAGTATGACGTGCTCTCGTGCCACCCTACCGCCCGCTTCAAAGGCACCACATGCTAGCAATGCAGGCACTGCACAAGGTTTTTTCGCGTGCACCTGCTCAGAATGTAACGATTCGTTGATCGACGGAATCCGACGCCGCTGTAGAGATACTAGCTTGGCTGACAACCGAACGATCAAGTTCGTTCACGATGGCATCATCTACCGAAACTCCTGCTGTTAGCAGAAAATTAGCAAGGAGGCGAAAGCCTCCGTGAGTAAGTATTGATTCAGGGTGAAATTGAACTCCGTAAAGATGATCTTTTTGATTCTCAACGGCCATTATTGAACCATCATGCGTTCGCGCTGTTATCCGCAAAGACTCTGGTAAAGATCGTTCTTCAGCAATCAATGAATGATACCGACAGGCAGACATTGGGTTAGGAATTCCTGAGAATAGGTCCGTTGACTCATGCTGCACCTTGCTCATTCGGCCATGCCGTGGGGCCTTGCTGGAAATCACTCGCCCACCCAGAGCTTCAACGATCACCTGATGACCCAAGCACACGCCTAGCACAGGAATACTTCCGCGAAAGTGTTGCACGCATGCTACGGAAACGCCTGCTTCTTTTGGCGTACATGGACCCGGGGATATGACAAGTGCCTCAGGCTTGCACGTAACTATTTCTTTAATCTGCACGTCATGACTCGACAACACGTCCACCTGAACACCAAGAAGTTTGAAATGCCGTGCCAGATTGAACACGAAACTATCTCGATTATCGAGGACGATAATCATACAGAATTTCCTACGGCTATAGATTCAAACACAGACAACATACCCTCGGCCTTATGAAGACTTTCAGCATATTCAGAACTTGGATCACTCCCGACAGTGACGCCTCCTCCCGCCGAGAACACAATTCGCTTGCTATGAGCCGCAAAGGTACGAATGAGAATGTTGAAATCAGCATTCCCATCAAACCCGATGTAGCCGAGCGTCCCACAATAAGGACCTCGTCGCGTCACTTCGAGCTCACAAATAATTTCACATGCCCGATACTTCGGCGCACCAGTTATGCTCCCGCCGGGAAAGGCTGCCAGTACGGCATCAAGTGCGCGTCCGCTCGACACAAGCCGTCCGGTGACCACAGAGACAAGGTGCTGAACGTACCGAAATCGCTCAAGACGACAAAGAGCCTCCACCGCAACACTTTGCGGCTCACAGACACGAGAAAGATCATTGCGAACAAGATCCACAATCATGACGTTTTCAGCCCGATCTTTTTCACTCGAACGCAGATCTTCACTCGCATACAGATCAGCCTCAGGCCGCGACAATACACGCCGAGTGCCTTTTATCGGGTGCATTGAGACCGAGCGACGTGTCACCTTAAGAAATCGTTCGGGTGACATGCTGACAATGGCAGCGGCACCAAAATCAAGATAACCAGCGAAAGGTGCCGGATTGCACTGCCGAGCTTTTTTATAAAGCACAACTGGATCACACGACAGCGCAATAGAAAACTCCTGTGCAAGATTGACTTGAAAAATATCACCAGCCCGAACGAGATCAATGCCTGCCTGCACCATGCTTGCATAGGTTGAAGGAGAGTGTGTTGAAAACACACCTGGGCTGCCTGAAACTGGATATGTGTACGGTGATTCTGCCTGACGCGAAGAAAGAACCAATGGGTGTGCGGCAGGGATATCATTCTTATTGCGATCAAGTGCATGAAAATGTTTTTCCAGGCGATCACGACTACGGGCTCGTCGATCAGCTGGTGTTCGGCCGGGCACACCTTGAGAAATAGCCCACACCTTGTTTTGTTTATGATCGAACGCAAATACAACGTCATACATCCCGAACTGCAAAAGTGGAACATCACTACCGCGTTTTCTTGCAAATTCAATACCGAGAAGTGACAAGCCGGCATCGAAAGAAATCATTCCTGCGAGACCACCCTGAAAAGGCGGCAGCCCTGGAATGGTCTGGCACGAGAAATTTGCCAACTGACTGTCTGCCTCTTCCAGAACATGCTGTATCGTCTTGGTTTCGGTTGATCCAGTGCCGTCTGGTACTACAAACGTAACGATTGGATCTGCTGCTACAAAAGAGTATCGATCTAATGATGGCGATCCGCCTGACGACCCGGCGCTCGCGTCATAGGAAGGCCCTGCCACCGCTGCTGAGCTACTATCAAAGCAGACGAGTCCACCGAGCGGAGCAAGAGCCTGCATCAGGTCTTCCAGATTAGTTTCAGGAGACAACTCTGCAACCAAGGCTCCAGAAGCGGTGTACCAGTGATATATTTTTTCTAGCTTCATGAGATGCTCGTGAACTATGAGTCTGCGGACTTCAAAGCTTTCATTTTTGATCAACCACACGTGCAGCAGCAACCGAAGGAGCACATCCGATTTCGGGCTCTGTCAGATAACCCCAATCCAGCGACTGATCCTGCCGGTAGTCTTTTTCGAGCGTGAGTGCGGTCATTGCTTTGGCCATCTCATACCCAAGGTAGAACGCATGATTGGCATCCACGTCACTTCGGCCGTGCTCTGCTAACTGATAAAAAAGCTGGAATGGATCACGTGCAGAAAGGTGCAGATTTTTACCAACAAGATGCACCTCACCACGCTCAGCGAACACTCGAAAATTTGGATCACGAATTGCTGAAGCGAGTTGTTCAATCGCCTCATCACCATGAACCTGCTGCTTCCCTGATCGCAGTGTGACCAGACGTGGCTCAACATGTTTTGGCAAGGTTTTATTGACAACAGCATGGTAGACAAGCCTACGGGCGAGATCACATTCCCGAACGCTGCTCTGTGCCCAGTGAATAACTTCTGTTGTCAGTACAGACCGAATGCCCGTTTCCTGACAAAATCCGAGGAGGAGTGTATTCACACCGGCTGAATCAACGTCAGTAAGCTCGGTAAGATTACCGACACCCATCATGATTTCAGACTCTGGATATCTTTTTCGTATCTCGAGATACCGTCCAAGGCTTGCCGCGAATCCAAAACCGATCGGCTCAAGTACTGGATCAAGCCTATACGGCACAGCCAATGAATCGAGCCGTGCAATCGTTTCATCGAAATGCTTGAGTGTCGATGGTTCATCTGGTACCACCACAACCTCACACCCCCAGTCACCGGCGGCTTCGACGTTTCTCGAATTGACTGACAGAACAAGAGATGCACCAGCTCGGGTCGCGGCTACAACTTCGCCCGGCTCAAAGCTATCAACGGATACTCGAATTCCTTCCTCAACCAACATGGAAACGGCCGCACCGATCCCCGCCCACGATTCACCCGGCGTGCACCCAACATCGATCACATCAGCACCGAGTAAACGAAGACGAGTCGCTTCTGCGAGAAGATTCGTCTGTGAAAATCGATTGGCATGGTTGATTTCCGCAATGACTTCAATATCGTACCGTCCATACCCATCAAGATCCTGACGCTTCTGCCCAAACCACTCGTCAAGACGGCGACAGTCTTCCGGCCCTCGCTCAACAGGCACGCCGGCTTTCTCCTCAAGTAGTCTCATACTGCCCTTACACAGCCCAGGGATAACAACACAATCCGTGCCCTCTGGCACTTCGATTCGTGGGACTATCCAGTCAGTGGTCATCAGAGCGGCAACCGTGATCTTCAGTACCTGTACTGTAGGCTTGAATCCAAGCTGCTTTGCCAGTCGTTCAAGCATATTTCGGAGCGCATGCTCAGACAGCTTTCCTGTCACGAAATGAATATGTTTTCCGGTAAGCGAGGCATCCATCATGTAACCAGTGTAAACTCAAAACCTCGTCTGGCTGAACCATCATAAAAAACAGCTGTATTTGGTCCGCTGCCATGCATCTTACGGGGTTCGATTTCAATGATTCTCGAAGGTCTTCTCTCGATACGAACAGAGGATGGTAGCGTTCATACCGCCGCCATGGGTCCGGAAGTTCCTGACTCTCGGTCGATAAACCAGCTGATTCTCAAGCCGTTTCAGAGCAGCAGAACAAGTGATCTCCTTTCAGCATTGCCCGAGGGAGTCTTTCATCTGACCGATAACGTTCTCCTTTTTGCGCAGGCCGTGACTGGAACACTCAGTCAAGATCTTCGAATTCGTCCAGCTGCCACAGTGAGTGGATGGATTCTAGAAGACACATGCGAAGCCTTTGAATTCCGTATTAAAAAATCAGACAGATCACATGACCGCTCAAAACTGTACGCCACGATTCAAAAAACTCATTTCATACGCCCCTTCAGGGGATTCAACAGAGCCTCCCACGCCGTGATTGAAGCTGCCATCCTGTTTAGCAGGATTCAGCTCCTCGGTGGAGAGCATATTCAACAACAACTTGAACTGCTTCGACCGCTTGTTGCAAAAACGGCTGGCGAACAGGAACGGAATGCGTTTGAACTCATCGTGAGCAAGACTCAGAACGCGTGCAATTTGATGCGTTAAGGCCCACTCTTTTTCGCTTTCTTGTTCCTTGGAGCGTGCTCACTTTCATAGTGCCGGCGCAGAGTATCGAGGCCAAAGTTGTCGTGTAATGAATGCCACACAATATGGGCGTGATTTGCTTCATTCTGAGTGTTGTCATATTCAATAATGAACGAAGGACCATGAATCCGATAGTAGTGCCCTTTGCCTCGTTCGAAACTTCCTGCCCACGCAAACGACACCTCTCTCAGCGCATCACCACTGATTGCTACCCGTACATCGTCAGCGAGTTCTCCGCGGAGCGTCCGAACAACCTGCTCAACTACCTGCTGGAATAAAACCTGCTGAGGAGGTGTCATCTCTTTACCAAAAACCCCCTCAGGCGACCCCAGCTCAAGTGATGCATCGGGAACTGTGAATACCTCCTCTGGAGCTTTGCTCAGCATGACTGATTTCTCTGCATGATTATCCTGCAAAGACATAATCAGCTTTCTTGCAAGATCTTCCTCAGCAGCAAGCACACGCTGCCCTGCTCGGGGTCCACTTCGAATTTCTGCCGGACTGGCACCGAGGAACAACGGTGTTGCAGCAGCAACGGCCCCATCCACGGAACTAAAATTTACCGAAAGATGGTGCCCCTCGAGCCGCCACCCCCATGGCTTATATCCCGAGGGTGTGCCAAAAACAGAGAACCAGTATTTTTCAGGATCTCGACGATCATCATTCCCTGAGCGATCTTTCTCGAGTTCATGCAGCACGCTTTCAAGACTCATAATGGTCGTTGCTTTGAGATACCCCTCGTGACTAAGGCCCGTCTGCAAAAGAACGTACGCTGCCTGACGTTGCTGAAGATTCATAGCCTTCAGTGGCAACCCAAGCCGCTCACGTGGCACAAAGTGCCAATTGAATCGTTCATCACTATTGAATGCAAAACACGCGGACTCAAGTTGCTGTGAATCTAAAAGGCCAAGCCATGCCTTTGCGTGGGCAACCATTTCCGTATTCACAATACGTCGCTTTGATTCAGACATTTCATCATGGGCATGTGCCGCAGCCCATAACACACCCGAGATACAAAGAGTGGCAAAAAACACATTTCGCATGACAAAAACCTTTACAACACCTGGACTTCAAATAACAAAAAAATACATTCTAAAAAACAATACCGAATGACATCGCAAATTCTAGGGTTTTTCAGATACATGTTCACTGCATGAACGAATCACATTAACAGACTCGATATTTTTCAAGAACCTCATCCGTCAACTTCCCATTGATACCGGGAACTTCTGGAAGGGTGTAGTGGCCGTCAACAACCTGGACTGGGTTTTCCCAGATATCGAATAGTGATTCGTAGCAACACTCGATCATTGGGGTGTTCGCCGTTGCCGCAGCAAGCTGTGCATGCACATTTTGCTGCACATTCGTATGCGGGATTACCGGCAGCCCTTGTGATTGACACAGAGATGCCACATTGAGCCATTCTTCAATGCTCGACAATTTTGTAACATCTGCCTGCAACACATGTGCCGCCTGCTGATGAATGTATTCTCGAAACCCGTAGATCGTATAGACCGTCTCCCCTACCGCAATTGGAGTCCGTATTGCGTCGGCAAGTGACGCGTGCGACTGCACATCGAACGGATGCAAAGGCTCTTCGAGCCACTCAATACCATATTCTTCAAGCCGTTGGCCATAGGTTATCGCAGTCTTGAGATCCCACACTGTATTCACATCAACCATCAACTTGATGTCATCCCCAATTGCCTTACGCACAGCTTGCACCCGATCACAATCTTCTTGTGGATCCGACCTTCCTAGTTTCATCTTGACCGCATCAAAACCACGATCAATGATGCGATGCATATCATCGATCACCTCGTCTACTGTCCATGTCAACCAACCACCATCGGTGTTGTACGCCTTCACCCGATCCCTGACAGGGCCGAGAAATCTCCACAGCGGCTGCTCCTCTGCCTTCAACTGAACATCCCAAAGAGCAAGATTCATTGCACATAGTCCGACCTGTGCAACACCAACACGGCCAATAAAATGACTGGTGGCATGCATCGCCTGGTGAGCAGCGGATCGATCAAACGCAGACCTGCCGAGCACCACTGGAGCAAAGCAGTCATCGACCATGACCTGTACTGATCGCAAACCACGGGTGTAATTCCAGTTGAATCCGTATCCTGTAACACCTGCATCGGTCTCAATAGTGATCTGAAGAAATTCAACAGATTCCACGCTGGACTGGCTGTCTGTGATTGTTCTCTGACGAAGTGGGACATCAATTAATGCAGTGTGAACACCAGTGATGACCGGACCACTCCCTACAGACATTGCCTCATTTTTTTTTGAGCAATTATCGTCCCGAGCCTCGAACATCACAACACTCCTATTTCCCTCATGCTAAAGGCTGCGTGCACAAAGTAATACGCTTCTAGGCAGAATACGGTTGAGCAGAATACGCACGTACAAGCAACGACCGCACGAGATCATGCACTCTTCAGTGAACCGTAGTGGCTGACGAATGCAAACAGGCCCGGAGTCACAGGCCCGGACAGAAATCAAAGATCCTGAAAGACTTTATTCCTAATCTAAATCCTGCCGGACTGTGCCTGCACTAACCACTTCTCCTGCACCAACCACTTCCACAAAAATAAAGCCGCGAATAGCAAGCAGGCTTTTATTCAGCGAACCCCAATTCCTTCGCTTCCTCAGGCAGTGAGACATCAGCAATTCCACGTGCACCACGTCCCTGAGAAACTCTGTCATTCACATCGAACTCGATACTTTCGACATCTGCCTTCCACCACCGTGCTTTTTTCTCTTGAGCAGCAGGGATATCGACGGGACGTACCAGACGCATGCCAACACCCAATGCAGGCTCTTCCGTATACCAGAAAGGACTCTTCGGAAGATTTGGATCGACGTCTTTCCATGCTTCGTCTTCTGATCCTCGTCGTGCCGCCGAACGACACTGCGACGGCTCATCGAAGTAGGCACCTCCGCGAACCACTCGTGATTCCAGATCTGTTGGCCATCGAATGGAATCCACTGCAGATACTGGCTGTGACAACCCAGCAGCAGTGGCGTAGCCATCCACTGTCATTTCATCAATTACCCATTCTGCAACATTGCCATGCATATCAAACAGCCCCCATGGGTTAGGCTTTTTTTCACCTACTGGATGTGTCGTGTCATCTGAATTTTCAACAAACCAAGCATGATCACTGATTGAACCTGTTTCGAGGAATGAAAAAGGAGCTTTCGTACCAGCTCGGCAGGCATATTCCCATTCGGCTTCAGCTGGCAAACGATAAAAGCGACCAGTTAAACCACTGAGCCATTTTGTGTACTGTCGTGCAGAATACTGCGTCATTGTCACGGCGGGCTGTTTTGGCTCTTCTCCATTTATAAATGTTGTGGTTGGATCATACAAAGCCGACGGCGCAGTAACCGCATCAACTTCATTCTCTTCCGTCACAAGACGGACGCCGGAACTCTCGAGTGCAACAAACAGATCCAGCATGCTCATGAAGACTTTGTACTCTTCCCACGTTACCTCACAGGCACCCATCCAAAATGGTGCGACGGCAACGTCAACTTGTGGTCCCTCATTTCCTTCTCGACCAACTTCATCACCCGGACTGCCGAGAAGAAAAGAGCCTGCTGGGATCGGCACCATGCGGAATGTGACATCTGTACCGGGGATAGTCTCCTTATAGGGTACAAGCCAACCATTTTTATATCGCACAGCTGGTGGATCGGTTTCAGGATTCTTTTCTCCAGCGACAAATCCCGGAATCTCTGATTCCGCGGCAAACGCATGGCCCGAAAGCACAACGGCAACACCACCGAGAAACATGCCAGAAAAAATTACTGCGACACTTCTGTTGTTCATACTGTTGCCCAAGTGAGAGAGCCCTCGTTATTGAAACTGGAACGGTCGAAATTATATAAAAAATAGCCTGCCTGGTGATCTTCTAACATAATTATGTCAGATAGCCGCCGTATCTTATTCATCGCACTTTGCTGACGAAAACTTCAGACCCTTTCCTCGAATGTGACGCCATCTTGCTACTCTTTCAGCTTATGCCGGTGAATGACCCAGTACAGAGGGACCGCGAGCAATGCACCGAGCGTTGGCGCGATGAGATAAAGCCACAAGTGCTGTAGATCGCCAGCGATGATTGTAGGCCCAAGCGATCTCGCAGGATTCATCGAGGCACCACTCACCGGGCCGCCAAACAGTGACTCAAACGTGATCACAGCTCCGATAGCAACGCCGGCCAAAAGCCCTTTTTCCTTTGACCCGAAGGAAACGCTCAGGATCACCAACATCAACAGAAGCGTCAGAATGCATTCCAGCACAAAGCTCTGAAAGTCTGACCCTCGTGGTACAGTCGCACCAAGTGATTCATTCAGCGGAAAGAGCACACGGATAGCACCGCTTGCCGCCAGGGCACCCGTACACTGCATCAATATATACCCAAGAACACGTCGCCTATCGAACCGACCTGCTGCCCAGAAGCCGAGTGTCACCGCTGGGTTTATGTGGCAGCCAGAAACATCACCAAACGCATAGATCATTGCAAGCACTGTCAGACCGAAAGTCAGCGCAATACCGACA